>DATFXS010000559.1:0-8124 GCA_035315605.1 Polyangia bacterium | reverse complement strand
CGTCCCGCCGGCGGCGCTCCCGCCCGTCCCGGTCGTGCCGGCCGTGCTGACCGAACCCGCGGCGCCGGTCGTTCCTGCGCTGCCCGTCGTTCCCGCCGCCCCGGTCGTGCCCGCTGCGCCCGTCGTTCCCGCCGCCCCGGTCGTGCCCGCTGCGCCCGTCGTGCCGGCGGTGCCGCTCTGACCGCTCCCCGCCTGACTGCCGCCCGCGCCGGGCGAGCCGCCGCCGACGTCCGTCGCACACGCAAGTGTGGAAAGCGAGAGCGCCAAACCGAGCCACAGCCAGGAGAATCGAGGCAGACCGGTCATCGCCGGAGGAGTGTCCGGAGCCCACTCCGACGGTTCTCGGCGGACGACGCGGCAGGTCGGCTGCGCTTGCGACCGTGCGGAAACGATCTTTCGGGCCGGATCAGGCGGCTCACCAGACGCCCGTTGTTGGCGGCCAGGGGCGGCGCTAGAAGGTGTCGCACAATGTCCGCGCTCCCCGCCCCGCCCACTGCGGCCGTGATCACACGCGGCGACGGGGTCGACGCGTGGCATGCGGCCGCCGCCGCGATCGTCGACGGTGACGGTCGCGTCACGCACGCGCTCGGCGATCCGGAGCTGGTGACGTTCACGCGCTCGGCGATCAAACCGCTGCAGGCGCTGCCGCTCTGCCTGACCGGCGCGCGCGACGCGCTCGCGATCGACGACGAGGAGCTGGCGCTGGCGGCGGCGTCGCACGACGGCACCGACGTCCACCGCGCGATCGCGGCGCGCCTGCTGGCCAAGGCCGGCGCCGGCGCCGAGCAGCTGCTGTGCGGCGCGCACTGGCCGATCGGGATGCGCCTCGCGGGCCACCACCCGTGCGCGGGCGAGGATCGCGATCCGTTGCGGCACAACTGTTCGGGGAAGCACGCCGGCTTCCTGGCCGTCGCGCGCGTCCTCGGCGTCGCGCCCGAGCGTTACCTCGATCCGGATTCGGAGGTCCAGCGCGCCGTCAAGCGCGCGGTCGCGGACGCCTGCGAGATCCCCGAGGCGAGCCTGCGCACCGGCACCGACGGTTGCAGCGCGCCGAATTTCGGGATGCCGCTGGCGTCGCTGGCGCGCGGCTTCAAGAACCTCGCGACGCGCGGGTCGTCGAGCGCGCCGCTGGACGCCGCGCTGGCGCGCGTTCGGGCGGCGATGCAGGCGCATCCGCAGCTGGTCTCGGGCGAGGCGCGCTTCGACCACGATCTGGCGCGCGCGTTCGGCGCGCGCATCGTCAGCAAGGGCGGCGCGGAGGCGCTGCAGGCGATCGGATTTTCGGATCCGCCGCTCGGCATCGCGGTGAAGGTGCTGGACGGCGGCGAGCGCGCACTGGCGCCGATCTGCCTGGCGGTGCTGGCCGCGCTCGGCCTGCTCGTTAGCGCGCCGCCTCCGTCGCTCGCCCACCGCGTCCGCCCGGCCATCACCAATCACCGCGGCGTCGAGACGGGCGCGATCGTCGCGACGGTCGAGCTGCAGCGGTTACGGGGCTGACGGCGCGTCCAGAGGCGACATTAGATGATTAACTTTTCGGTGGAGGTTCGGCATGAGGTGGCGTGGGATGGTGACGGCGTTGGGGATCGGGCTTCTTTCGGCCCAGGCGGCGCGCGCTGAGCTGCAGGCGCCGCGGAACGTGAACGTCGAGCCGACGACCAAGCAGTCGTCCGAGCTGGCGAGCCGCGCCGCCGCCGCCGACATGAAGGGCAACGCGGGACAGGCGGTTCAGCTCGCCGACCAGGCGATCCGGTCCGACCCGCGCAACGCGTGGGCCTACTACGACAAGGGGATGGCGCTGGCCGAGATGGGCGAGACCGACGGCGCCATCGCTGCGCTGTACGCGGCCGAGCAGCACTTCGCGGCGGCGGACCGATGGGGACGATCGGTCGCGATCTACGGCCGCGCCCACGCGCTCAGCCAGGCGGGTCGCTGCACGGAAGCGGTGCAGGCGTTCGCGGAGTACGCGACGTTCGTCGGCAAGGACGATCCGCAGGCGGCGTACATGGCGCGGCGCTACGCGATGGACTGCAAGAGCCCAGCTGGGCTGTCGCCGCCGCCGAACGTGCCTCAGCCACGGCGCTAGTCCGTCGCCGCGTCGGTGCCGCCGTCCACGCAGACGGGTAGCGTCTGCGAGCCGGCGCCGCTGCAGACCGGCGGCGTGAAGCCGGAGCTCGGTCCCGCGTCGCATGTGACGGCGACGCGATTCGCGTCGGCGGTGATGACGGCGACAAGCTTGCCCGACGCGACGTCGTAGTAGTAGGTGCGGCTCGAATCGACGAACGTCAGCGTGATCGCGTGATAAGGGCCGCAATCCGCTTCGAGGGGCGATCCGGCGGTGGTGAACTGGCAGAACCAGGTGTCGCTCTGCGCCTCGGTCCAGGTCATCGCGCAGGGGTTGCTCGCGATCGCGCAGTAGGTGGCCAGCGACCCGGAGCAGACGAGCGGCGGGTGTGTCTTGTCACACCCGCCCGACAGAAATCCGATCGCCAAAGGGACCACCAGCCAACCACGCATGCCCGGGATCATAGCCCACGGTGGAGCCGGCGGGTGGCATCGACGCGTTCGGCGTCCGCCAGCGCGGCGCAGCGCATCCCCTCCTCGACCGACTGGCGGAGATCCTTCTCGACGCCTTCCAGCTTGGCGGCCCGCGGCCGGAAGAAGGCTTCGGCGGCGCGTACGCGGGTCGCGTCGCACAGCGCCGGCACGGTCCGCACGAAACGGGACATCAGCGTCGTCGGATAGGTGCGGGCCAGCTCGTCGAAGTGCGCTTCGATCCAGGTGTGGACGGCGTCGCGCGCGGCCGGCCTCAATCCGATCGCCGGGAACAGGTAGCGGAGATCGTGCGGCTTGACGGTGCCGTCCAGCAGCAGGCCCAGCGTGCGCGCGACCAGCGCCGGGTCGTCGAAGGCGCCCAGGCCGTAAAGCGCAAACACGCGCGCCTCGGGCGTGGGCGGACGGGAGACGACCCCGAGCAGCCGATCGAACAGCGCCGCGTCGCCGCGCTTGGCGGCCAGCGGCAGCGCGATGCGCGCGAGATCCGCGTCGGCCCCGGACGGTGAATCCAGCCAGGCGCGCGCGCGGCGTCCCGCCTCGGCCAGCGTCGCGGGATCCTCGCCCAGATCGCCGACGGTGGTCAGGATCGCGTCACGCAGGAATCGCTCGTCGTCGCTCTGCGTCTCCGCCGAGCGCCAGCCGAGCCGCTTGGCGGTCGGTCCGCAGAGGGCGCGCACGAAGCGCGCGAAATCCGGCCGGGACGCGGGCGTCACGAACGTCCGGTCGATCGTGCGCAGTGCATCGAGCATTGCGTTCCAGACCAGGCGGCTGGTCTCGGTCTTGAGCCGCGCGAGCAGATCCAGAAACGCCGGCACGGGCAGCTGTCCCGCCCGCACCGCCGCCCAGGCGTTGCTGACGACGCCGAAGCGCTCGCGCTCGGGAAGCCCCGCCAGCGCCGGAAGCAGCGCGGCCAGCTCGGGCGGCCCCATCCGCACGCGGTAGTAGCCCGCCTCGCCGGCGTTCGCATAGACCACCTTCGGACAGGCGAAGCCCGGCTTGTCGAACCCGATCGTCGTCTCTCGCTCCGCCAGCACGTTGCAGAGCGTCTCGAACTGGTCCGGCCCGGTGGCCTTCCCGCCCCCGAGGTCGACGCACACGGGAATCTTCCAGAGCGTGCCGTCGTCCGTCGGGCGTTCGAGCGTGCGGTACTCCTGCTGCGTCAGGTGAAGCGCGCGCAGCGTGCCGCCTTCGCATTCGGCGCGCGCGCCGACGATTGGCACGCCCGGCTGGTCGGTGAAGCTACGCATGACGCCCGCGACGTCGCGTCCGCCGCTCGCCTCGGCCAGCGCCGCGTATAGATCGTCGGCGGTGGCCGACCCCCATTCGTGCGCGCGCAGGTAGCGGCGCAGGCCGTCGCGGAACGTATCCGGGCCCAGCCAGGCCTCCATCATCGCCAGGACGGCGCGCCCCTTCGCGTAGGTGACGGAGTCGAAGGCCTCGTACGCCTCGCTGGTGCTGCGGACCGGCTGGCGGATGCGACGCGCGGTCGCCAGCGAATCGTCACCCATCACGTCGGACTTCGAGGTGAGCGCCTGCAGGCGCGCGCCGGTCGCGGGCCGCCAGGCATCGACGATCTCGTCAGCCATGAAGCTGGCGAACGCCTCGTTCAGCCAGATGTCGTCCCACCACGCCATCGTCACCAGATCGCCGAACCACTGGTGCGCCTCCTCGTGGGCGATGATGCCGTCCATCCCGACGCGCATCGCGAGCGACGCGTGGTCGTCGAGCAGCAGCCGTTCCTCGCGAAAGGTGATCAGGCCGGCGTTCTCCATCGCGCCGGAGCCGAAGCTCGGGACCGCGAGCAGATCAAGCTTCGTGTACGGATACGGCCGCCCGAAATAGCGTTCCAGCTCGGCGAGCTGGCCGCGGCCTGCGGCCATCGCGGCGGCCCCGAACCGCGCCTTCCCCGACACGGCGGCCAGCCGGATCGGAAGCGCGCCCGCGCGCCCCTCGCGCAGGTCGAAGGCGCCGACCGCGATCGCCACCAGGTAGGTGGGCAGCGGTGGCGACTCCTCGAACTCGAAGCGGACCAGCGCCCCGTCCGCGCTGCGCCGCGCCTCGCGCATGTTGGCGAGCGCGATCGATCCCGGCGGCGCCGATACCGCGACCGCGTACGGCGTCTTCCACTGCGGCTCGTCGAAGCAGGGGAAGGCGCGCCGCGCGTCGGTCGGCTCGAACTGCGTGAACGCGTACCAGCGCCCCCCGTCGGCGACGCGGTAGAGGCCGCGCAGGCCGCTGGCGAACGCCCCGTCGTAGTCGATCTCGATCGTCGCGGGCCCGGTCGGGATGGTCCGGTCGAACGCCAGCACCAGCTCCTCGGGATCCCGCTTGGAACCGGCGGCGCGCCGCAGCTCGGTCCGCGCCGGCCAGCGTTGCCCCGCCGTCTCCAGCGCGGCGGCGTGGATGGCCAGGCCGCGCGCGTTCATCACGATCGCGCCGGTCGGCTCGTCGACGACCACCGCGACGTGCGCGCGACCGGAGAAGCGGTCCTTGGCCGGATCGACCGAGAAGTCGAGCGCATAGCGCGTCGGCCGCACCTGCCGCGGCAGCCGCCCGTCGGCGCGCGGCGGCGGGACCGCGGCGGCGCGCGGCTCCGGGGCCGGCGCCTTGCGCGCGCAGGCAGCGGCCAGCAACGCGAGGGCGAAGGCACGCGGCAGGCGGAGCATCTGCCTTTTCTACAACGCCCGCCGCGCCGCCGCTGCCAGAGTGGCGCGATCGAATCGGCCGACATCTCGAAGGTGCCGGTCCCCGAGCCGGCGCGACGCTTGCACTGGCCGTGGGACATGCTGGTTCGCCTCCGCACGTTTGCGATGATGATCGCGGGAGCCCTGCTGACGACCACCTGCGGGACCTTCGGCCTGGCCGAGTTGCTGGCGCTCGGATCGAGTCCGCAGAACGACGCGAATGACGCCAGGGCGAGGACGTTCTGGCTGTCGGTGCGAAACAGGAACAGCTACGAGATGGCGGGGCTGGTTCGCGCGCTCGAAGGCGGTCACGACCACGTCACCGTCGAAGCGTGGCCGCGGTTGCTGCGCCTGACGGGCGCGCAGTCGGAGATCGTTCGGATCGGCCGCATCGTCCGCGCCGTCGATCGCCGGGCCGGCGCCGGCGAGAGGCTTTGGACCGTCCCCGTGCATGCTCACCAGGCCGACGATCTGGCGCACGCCCTGGACGAGCCGTTCGACCACAACCGGGCGTGGCGCGAGGGCCAGGGCATCTCGAAGATCGTCGCGGACGATCGAGGCCATCGGCTGATCATTCTCGGCAACGAGGCGGGCTACCGCCGCCTCCTCCAGATGCGCCTCGCGGGATCTTGATCGTCGTCAGGGACGCCGGGGGCTCGCCGCTTCGCAAGCCACCGCCACCCTGTGGATGATCTCTTCCGCAAGCGGTCGGGCCAGCTTCGACCGGATCAGCTGTCTGACGTCGATCTCTCCGAGCAGCTCGCTCCCCTGCCGGATCGTGATCCGGTCATCCTCCTGCAAGTCGCCGTCGGGCCACCACGCCAGCTCCCAGGTGATGTCGATGGACGCCGCATCGCCGCGCGCGAACGTGAGCGACAGCCTCGACCGTTCGGTGAGCTCGAAACCCGACGCACGCAGCGCATCGCACAGCCGCTCGCTGCGCGATTCCTTCTCCAGGAACCGAAACGGCTTGTTCTCCACCAAGCGCAAGCTACCGCGTCTCGGTCCCGGGATCGTCATAAGCTGACGGCATGACCGGTCGGATGTGGCGCGTGCTCGGCTTCCTGGCGTCGGCCGCGGTTCTTTCGGTCGCGGTGGACCGCGCCTGGGCGGATCTGAACCTTCCGGCGCCGCTGGTCGGATCTGCCGCGGGCAGCACTGTCTCGGTCCCTTCCGCGGCGACGGTACCGCCGCGGGTTCTGCTGGTGGTGATCGACGGCCTGCGCGCCGACGTCGCCGAGAGGCTGCCGTTCCTGGCGCGCCTCGCCGACGCGGGCAGCCGCGCGCGGACCGTTGCCGACCCGCCGACCATATCGGCGCCGCAATACGTGGCGCTGCTGGCCGGCGTGCCGCCGCGCGATTCGGGGGTGCGCACCAATTCGGCGCTGCGGGCGGCCGGCGTCGACGACGTCGCGCGCCGCGAGCGTGACGCCGGACTTCACACCGCCGCGTTCTCGACCGGGGTGGACTGGTGGCAGCGCCTGTTCCCCGAGTCGTTCGAATCGGGGGGCATGGTGCCCGCGTCGCGCCTGGTCCCGGAGGTCGCGCGGTTTGCCGCGAGTGGCGGCGGCCTGATCGTCGTCCACCTGTGCGATGTCGACGATGCGGGCCATGCGTTCGGCGCACGGTCGCCGGAGTACGAGGCGGCGGCGGCCGCCGCCGATCGGATGACGGCGGCGCTCGCGGAAGCCTGGGGATGGCCCCGCGCGAACGTGGTCGTGACGGCGGACCACGGGCATCGCGATCGCGGCGGCCACGGGGGCACCGAGCCCGAGGTGCGCACATCGTTCGTCGTCGCGGCGGGTCCGGACATCCAGCGCGGCGCCCGAATCGGCGACGCGCGAAGCATCGATCTCGCGCCGACGATCTCGGCGCTGCTGGGCGTCGCATCGCCCGCGGCGGCAGAGGGGCGCACGCTGGTCGAGCTGCTGCGTGTCTCGCCTTCGCAGCGGCAGGCGCTGGTCGCGGCGGATGCCGACCGCCAGACGCGCGTCGCGGCCACCGTTGCGGCGACGCGTGCCTCCGCAGCCACCGTTGCGCGCCGCGACCAGATCATCCGCGCGATCGTGATTGCGCTCCTGGCGGCGCTGCTGGTGGCGCGCGTGCGCCCGCCGCCGCTCGCATTCGGGCGCGGCCTGATCGCGCTCGCCGCGACGGTGGCCGCCTTCACGTGGCTCTTCGGCGCACCGTCGTTCAGCGCCGGGCGGACAGGGGCCGTGTGGGTACTGGCGCTCGGCGCGATGGCGTTCGCGGCCACGGCCGTCGCACTCTGGCTGGGCGCACGCCGACGCGAGGGCACGCTCGCCGTCATCGGGACCGTCGCGGCACTCGCGCTGCCGGCGCTGGTGGCGTTCGTCCAGGCCGGCATGTTCGCGGCGCGCCTCGACTGCGAACCAGCCTGGCTCGCGGCCGGGCCCGCCTGGGCGTACACGATCCTGGCCGGAGCGTGCGTGGCCGCGGCGGCGCGGTCCCTCTACGACGACGCGAGCTGGCGCAGGACGTAGTGGAGGATTCCGCCGTGCTGGTAGTAGGCGATCTCCTGCGGCGTATCGATGCGCACCGTCGTGCGCACCTCCTTGACCTTGCCGTCGGCGGCGGTCGCGCGTACGACGAGCTGCCGTCCGCCCGAAAACCCGCTCTGCAGCAGCGCCGGAAGGCCGACGGTCTCGTACACCTCTTCGCCGGTCAGCCCCAGCGAGGCCGCCGTCTCGCCGGGCGCGAACTCGAGCGGCACGATCCCCATGCCGACCAGGTTGCTGCGGTGGATGCGCTCGTAGCTCTCGGCGATGACCGCGCGCACGCCCAGCAGGCGCGGCCCCTTGGCAGCCCAGTCGCGCGACGATCCGCTGCCGTATTCCTTGCCCGCGAGCACGACCAGCGGCACGCC
>DATFXS010000558.1:0-4235 GCA_035315605.1 Polyangia bacterium | reverse complement strand
GATCATCGCGTGGGGGAGGCGCGGCTTTGCCGCGCCGAGCCCGACGCGGGGGGGACGGGACCCTCTCAGGGTCCTGTTTCGAATCGTCCGCCACGTCGGGGTAATGTAAGCGGATGAGCGACGCGATAGTGCTGCTGTCGGGCGGTATCGATTCGGCCACCGCCCTGGCCATGACCCGGGCGACGGGGCGGCGCTGCCACGCGTTGAGCTTCCGCTACGGCCAGCGCCACGCCGTCGAGCTGACGGCGGCGGCGCGCATCGCGACCGCGCTCGCCGCCGCGTCTCACGAGGTGATCGACCTGGACCTGCGCGCGATCGGCGGGTCGGCGCTGACCGCGGACATCCCCGTTCCCAAGGGGCGCGACGAGGCCGAGATCGGCAGCGGCATCCCGGTGACCTACGTGCCCGCCCGCAACACGATCTTCCTCGCGTACGCGATCGCCCTCGCCGAGGTGCGGGGGGCGTCGGAGATCGTCGTCGGCGTCAACGAGCTGGACTCGTCGGGCTATCCGGACTGCCGGCCCGAGTGGCTCGCGGCGATGCAGGAGGTCGCGCGGCTCGGCACGAAGACGGGCGTCGAGCGGCGGCCGGTCACGATCCGGGCGCCGCTGATCAAGATGTCGAAGGGCGAGATCATCCGCGCGGGCGTCAAGCTGGGCGTCGACTACGCGCTGACGCATTCGTGCTACGACCCCGCGCCGTCCGGCGCGGCGTGCGGCGGCTGCGATTCGTGTCAGCTCCGGCGGCGCGGCTTCGAGGCCGCCGGCCTGCCGGATCCGACGAAGTACGCCTGATCGGCGTCAGTCAGCGCGGGAGCTCCAGGGGCCGCCGAAGGCGCCGGTGCCCAGGAAGGTCGGGCGGAGGGGGGCGACCAGGCTGCGGGCCGCCGCGGCGAGCGAGCCGAGATCGGTCGGGATCGCGGGCGGCAAGGGCGCGGGGCCGCCGCGGCCGCCGCCGTGACCGTGACCGCCGTGACCGCCGTGACCGCCGCCGCGAAATCGCGGAGGCTCCGGCGCGATCGTCTCGGCGGCGTCGACGATCTCTTCCAGCTCGACCTCGCTGACGGGCGGCGTCCCCTCGGCGATGATGGGCCGGCCGGCCAGGTTCGCTTCGGCGGTCTCGGCGTCGGAGACGATCTCGGCGAGGCGAAGCGCCTCGTCGAGGAACTCGCGCGACGGCGGGCGCCCGCGCTTGCGCCCGCTCTTCGACACCAGGATGTAGCGCAGCGCGAGCAGGATGTTGCGCGTGATCTCGGTGTCGCGCCGCGAGGGCCGCAACCGGTCCAGCGCCTGCGCGAACACCTGGCTGACCAGCTGTCCGATGTCGCGCACGCCGTTGGTGTCGGGGTCCAGCGCGTCACGCAACCGCGGCAGCACCAGCACGGCCAGCAGCAGCGCATTCGACGGCGGGATCGGCCTCACCGCCGACGAGCGATCCAGCGCGGCCATGTAGCCCCAGAACCGGCCGCGGTGCAGGGCCGCCTCTTCCGATTCGCCGTCGGCCTTGAGACCGCGCACCAGCTCGGGGGCGAGGATCTCGAGCAGCTCGGTCTCGATCAGAAGCTCCATCGATCGCTTGGCCGCTCCCGCCCGCAAGAGGCGGTAGAACTCCTCGGAGACGCGCGCCTGGGCGCACTTCGCGATCTCCAGCCGGTGCTCCATCATGCGGCGGTAGGTCTCGGGTTCGATGGTCAGGTCGCAGCGCGCGGCGAACTTGACCGCGCGCAGGATGCGCACGGGATCCTCGCGGAAACGGATGTCGGGATCGCCGATGGTGCGGACGACGCGCGCTTCCAGATCGGGCGTTCCGCTGACGTGATCGATCACCTGCTTGGTCTCGAGATCGTAGAAGAGACCGTTGATCGTGAAGTCGCGACGGCGGGCGTCTTGCTCCGGGGTGCCGAAGACATTGTCGCGGCGGATCAGCAGATCGCCGCTCTCGGTTTCGGCCGTTTCGCCCCCTTCCTCCTCCTCGATCTCCCGCGGGTTGGCGCGAAAGGTCGACGTCTCGATGATCTTCGGTCCGAAGAAGATGTGGGCGAGCCGAAACCGCCGGCCGATGATGCGGCAGTTCCTGAACAGTCGCTTGATGTCGTTCGGGGTCGCGCTGGTGACGACGTCGAAGTCCTTCGGCTTGCGACCGAGCAGCAGGTCGCGGACGCAGCCGCCGACGAGGTACGCGGCGTGGTCGTAACGGCGGAGACGCTGGATGACTTTGGCGGCGTCCGGATCGATCGCGGTCGGGTCTATCTGCATTCGCGGTTAGGGGTACCACACCAACGCCGCGAAATCACGCAGCTTTATCAAATCGGGAACCCTGGGAGGGTTCCCGAACCCTCCCGCGATGGTACGCGGCGAGCAAAGCTCGCCGGCTCCCCACGCGATCGGCGTCTCAATCCGACGGCGCCATCGTGGCGTCCGGATCCTCGGCCGCGGCCCCCTTCTTGTGGGGCCGAGCCGGCTTGGCCTCGCCGCCCGACTCGTCCGCGGGCGGGGGCGCCGGCGCCCGCGCGGCGGCGTGACGAGTCGACGAACCGGCGGAGCGGTGCGAGTGCCCGCCCGCCTGCTTGACGGCGGCGGCTCGCGGCGCCGGGGCCGGCGCCGGCTCTTCGGCGGGTTTCGGCGCCGCGGCCTCCGGTTTCGCTTCCGCGGCCGCGGCCTTCGCAGCGGGCGCGGGCACTTCCCCGGACTGCGCGGCTGCAGGCGCCGGCTCGGCCGGCGGTTGAATCGGTGCGACCGCGGGCGGGGCCGCCGGCGCCGCGGGCGCGGCTGCGGTCGGCGGGCTCGGGTCTTCTCGATGTCCGCCGTATCGCGACCAGGCCCAGAGGCCCCCGCCGACGATCGCGATTCCGGCGAGGAACGCGATCGTGTTCTTGAGCTTCCGCGAGGGCGGCGGATCGACGAGCTGGGTCTGCGAATCGACGTCGAACGGCAGGTGAAAGCGCTCGATCGGCTTCGCAACCGGCGGCGCGAGCGGCGGAATCACGGGAGGCTCAGCGAGCGGGAAGGGTGCCAGCGGCGGCGGCGTGCCGTCGAGAAAATGCGGGGCCGAAGCGACCTCCACGTCCACGTCGTCGTCGGGGGAGTTGACGTCCGGCAGGTGGATGCTGCGCCCGAACAGCGTCCCGCGCGCGAGATCGGCGGGGACCGTCACCGGCGCGGCCTCGTTCGGCGTCGCCGGGCTGCGCCCGATCGCGGTCGCGCGGTTCTGGGGCGCGTAGAGAAGATCGTCCGCCGCGGTCGCGATCGCGGTCGGGCCGGAGCCGAGATCGATCTCCGGTCCCGAATCGAGCGGGACCCCGCCGGGGTGAATCGGCACCCGCTCGGTCGAGGCGCCGTCGGTGACCGCCTGGGTAACGCCGGTCAGCGGGCCGGGCGGCTTGTCGAGCGACCGCAGCTTGCGCAGCACCTCCTCGACCTTCTTGTCGTCGACCACGGTCGGCCCGGAATGCAACCCCTGCGCGTCGTCCTCGTCCGCGATCAGGGGCGCGGCGTCTCGGCTCAGAGACGGATCCTCGTCGTCTCCGACGCCTCGGAACGTTTTCCCGGCCACGTGGGGATTTTACCGGATATCGCGGCAAACACACAGTGCGCGATACGCGCTACGCTGGTCCGAGGTAGGTCCATATGCGCGTCTGCTTCGTCGTGAACAACCCCCGCACCCAGCGCGCGAGCTACACGACCTTGCACCTCGCCTTCGCGGCCTACCGGCGCGGGCACGACGTCGCGTTCGCGTCCGTCGACGCGTTCTCGCAAGGTGAAGGATCGGACATCGTCGCCGAGGTCGTTCGCCCCAAGCCGGGTCGGCTGCGTGACACCGCCGGCTACGTGAAGGCGCTGACCGCCGCCGACGCCCCCCGCGAGGCGGCGCGGCTGGTCGACTTCGACGTCATCTTCCTGCGCAACAATCCGAGCGCGGGCGCGGTGGAGGTGGACGCCTTCAACCCCGCCCTCGATTTCGGACGGCGCCTCAAGCAACTCGGCGTGCTGGTGGTCAACGATCCGGACGGTCTGTCGCGGGCGGGGTCGAAGATGTACCTGGCTGGCTTTCCGGTGGAGCTGCGCCCGAAGACGCTGATCACGCGATCGGTGGAGCGCGTGCGGGCGTTCCTGCGCGAGCTGGACGGGCCGGCCATCATCAAGCCGCTGTCGGGGTTCGGCGGGCAGAACGTCTTTTACGTCGCGCGCGGGCAGGCGGCGAACCTGCAGCAGATCATCTCGACTGTCCGGCGCGCC
>DATFXS010000557.1:0-12649 GCA_035315605.1 Polyangia bacterium | reverse complement strand
CCGCCATGATCTCGTCCTCCGCCGTCCGGGCCGTCACCTCCAGCGCCTCCGGCACGCTGGCGCGCTCGATCAGCAGCGAGTGGTAGCGCGTCGCCTCGAACGGATTCGCCAGCCCCGTGAACACGCCCTTGCCGTCGTGGTGGATCTGCGAGGTCTTGCCGTGCATGACGCGCGCCGCGCGCACGATCTTGCCGCCGAACGCCTGCCCGATCGACTGGTGCCCCAGGCAGACGCCCAGGATCGGGATCTGGCCCGCGTAGGTCTTGATGACGTCCAGGCTGATGCCGGCCTCGTTGGGCGTGCACGGTCCCGGCGAGATGACGATGTGCGACGGCCGCAGGGCGGCGATCTCCGCGACCGCGATCTCGTCGTTGCGCACGACGCGCACCTCCTGCCCCAGCTCGCCCAGGTACTGGACCAGGTTGTAGGTGAACGAGTCGTAGTTGTCGATGACCAGCAACATCAGGCCTTGCCTTTTGACGCCCGCCGCGCCACCTCGACGGCGCCGACGACGGCGCGCGCCTTGTTGACGCACTCCTGGTATTCCGCCGCGGGGACGCTGTCGGCGACGATGCCCGCCCCCGCCTGCACGTAGATGGTGTCCTGCTTGGCGACCAGCGTCCGGATCGCGATCGCCAGGTCCATGTTGCCGGTGTACGAGAGGTAGCCGACCGCCCCGCCGTAGATCCCGCGCCGCGCCGGCTCCAGCTCCTCGATAATCTCCATGGCGCGAATCTTCGGCGCGCCCGACAGCGTTCCGGCCGGGAAGGACGCGCGCACGACGTCGGCGGGCCGGATGCCGGCGACGCCGCGCCCGCGCACGTTCGAGGTCAGGTGCATCACGTGCGAGTAGCGCTCGACCACCATCCGTTCCGTCAGCCGGACCGATCCCGGGGCCGACACGCGGCCGAGGTCGTTCCGGCCGAGGTCGATCAGCATCGTGTGCTCGGCCAGCTCCTTCGGATCGTTGCGCAGCTCGGCCTCGAGCGCGGCGTCCTCCTCGGGGCTAGCGCCGCGGCGGCGCGTCCCGGCGATCGGCCGCACCTCGACCTCGCCGCCCTCCAGACGGACCATCACCTCGGGCGACGCGCCCGTCACGACCGCGTCGGGAAATTCCAGATGGTACATGTACGGCGACGGGTTGATCACGCGCAGGGCCCGGTAGACGTCGAACGGATCGACGTCGCCGCGCGGCACCTGGAAGCGCTGGGAATAGACGACCTGGAAGGCGTCGCCCGCGAGGATGTACTCCTGGATGCGGCGCACCCCGTCCTCGTACGCCTCGCGTGTGATGGTCGCGGTCGGCGCGGCCGCCTCGCGCGCCAGCATCGGCTCCAGCGGCCGCAGGGGCGGAGCCGGTCGCGTCAGGCGATCCAGCACCGCCTCGATGCGCGCGCACGCGTCATCGTAAGCGCGCCCAGGATCGGCCGGCTGGTCCCCGCCGACGTCCACCGACGCGACGACCTTCACGGTGCCGCGCAGGTTGTCGAACACCACGACCGTGTCGGTGACCGCGAAGCAGAGCTCGGGCAGACCCAGATCGTCCGGCTTGGTCGCGGGCAGCCGCTCGAAGGTCCGGACGATGTCGTAGCCCAGCCAGCCGACCGCGCCGCCGAAGAAGCGCGGCAGTCCGGGCGGCACGGCCGGGGTCAGCTTCGCGACGTATTGATCCAGGAACCGGAGCGGATCGGCGGCATTCACCCGTTCGGTGACGCGAAAGCCGCCGTCGTCCGACGGCTGCAGGATCTCCACGGCCGAGCCACGCGACCGGACGACCGCGCGCGGCCGCACGCCCGCGAAGCTGTAGGCCGCCCATTTGTCGCCGCCGACGACGCTCTCGAGCAGGAACGAATACGGCCCGCGCCCCAGCTTGGCGTACGCGGAGACGGGCGTGTCCGTGTCCGCGAGCACCTCCTTGTAGACGAAGGCGAGCCTGCCCCGGCGAGCCAGGTCGAGGAATCCGGCGCGATCGGGGACGAAGGCCATGAGCCGGACACCATAGCATTCCGGCGTCTTTGTGGGCTCAGGCACGCGCGCGCGGCGCTGTCGTCGGCTATCATCATGCCCCACCCAGACTGCGCCCAGTCTTCGCCCAAGTGCCTTTGGAACCAGCACACGCGCCAGGAGCCTTCACCCGTCGTTTCGTCTCCTGGACGGTGCGCTACGGCAAGGTGCTGTGGGCGATCGCGCTGCTGCTGGCGATCCCGGCCGCCTGGCGCACCGCGACGCTTTATCGCCACCTGCGCAGCGAGATCGAGGAGCTGTTGCCCCGGTCGGCGCCCAGCGTCGTCGCCGTGGACGAGCTTCGCCATCGCATGGCCGGCCTGCAGTACCTGGGCGTGCTCGTCGAGGTCGGCAGCCCGGACCGCCTCGCCGCCGGCGAGCGCTTCCTGGACGACCTGGCCGCGCGCGTCCGCGCCTATCCGCAGAACGAGGTGAGCGACGTGCGCACCGGCTTCGCCGCCGAGCGCAAGTTCGTCGAGGGCCACGCCGCCGCGCTGCTGGACCTGGAAGATCTGAAGACGATCCGGCAGCGGATCGAGGATCGCCTCCACTGGGAGTACGGCAAGGAGACCGGGACGCTGCTCGACGACACCGAGCCGGCACCGCCGCTGGATTTCTCCGACGTCGAGAAGAAGTATTCGTCCGAGTTCGGCGACTCCGCCCTGGAGGGGACGCGCTTCTCCAGCCGCAAGCTGGGCGTCACGCTGATGCTGGTCGAGGTGGGCGGCTTCTCGACCAGCGCGGCCCAGTCCGCGGCGCTGATCGACCGGGTGCGCGCCGACATGAAGGCGCTCGGGGGGACCGACCGCTACGCGCCTGGGATGCGGGTCGGTTTCACGGGCGACGTCGCCATCTCCGCCGAGGAGACCGCGGCGCTGGTCGAGGATCTGACGATCTCGTCGGTGGTCGTGGTGCTGACCGTCCTGACCGCCATCGTGCTGTTCTACGGCTGGGGCCGCAGCATCCCGGTGCTGTTCCTGCCGCTGGCCGTCGGCACGGTCTACGCCTTCGCGCTGGCCAGCCTGCCGCCCTTCGGGATCACCGAGCTGAACTCGAACACGGCGTTCCTCGGGTCGATCATCATCGGCAACGGCATCAACTTCGGCATCATCCAGCTGGCGCGGTACGTGGAGGCGCGCCGGCACGGCGACAGCGTCGAGGATTCGTTGGCGCTGGCGCTGTGGGCGACGCGCAAGGGGACGCTGTCGGCCGCGCTGGCGGCGGGCGTCGCCTACGCGTCGCTTGTGGCCATGCAGTTCCGCGGCTTCCGCCAGTTCGGCGTGATCGGCGGGCTGGGCATGCTGCTCGCCTGGGCCGCGACGTATTTCCTGATGCCGCCCCTGATCGTCTGGCTGGACCGGGGACGCTTCTCGGGGCGCACGCGCGTGCAGGCGCGCGGCCTCATGACCTGGGTCGCGCGGGCGGTCGCGGGGGCGCCGCGTCTGTTCGCGGCGGGCGCGGTGGTGGTGACGCTGCTCGCCGCCTGGCAGGTGCGCCGCTTCGGGCGCGATCAGCTGGAGTACGACTTCTCGCGGCTGCGGCGCGCGGACACCTGGACGTCGGGCGAGGGCTACTGGGGCAAGAAGATGGACGTGCTCCTCCATCGCTACCTGACGCCGACCGCGATCCTGACCGACAGCCAGGCCGAGGCCCGCGCGGTCGAGGCGCGCCTGCGCGCGGCCGGCCCGCCGCTCAAGGACATGATCGCGTCGATCCGCAGCTACGACGCCCTGGTGCCGCCCGACGCCGCCGAGAAGGCCGCCGAGGTGCGCGTCGTCCGTCGCAAGCTGACCGACAACGTTCGCGACAGCATGACGCCGGGCGATCGAAGCAAGCTCGAGCGGCTGATCGGCCGCCGCGATCAGCCCGCGGCCGAGGCCGAGGCCCAGTTCCACATCCGCGACGGGGACGTCCCCGAGGTGCTGACGCGCGGCCTGCGGGAACGCGACGGCTCGGTCGGCCGCGCGATCCTCGTCTTTCCGAACCCGGCCAGCACCTGGTGGCGCGGCGAGACGATCACCACCTTCGTGCGCGAGCTGCGCGCCGCGGCCGAGGCGCCGGTCGCGATGGGCGGTCGGCCGGCGCGCGTGGCCGGGGGGCCAGCGCTGTCGTCCGACATCATCGCGTCGATGGAGCACGACGGGCCGCTCGCGTCCGGCCTCGCCTTCGCGGGCGTCGCGCTGACGGTGCTGCTCCTGTTCCGGCGCGGCATCGCGACGCCGTTCGTGATCGGATCGCTCGTCATCGGGGTGCTGTGGCTGCTGGCGCTCAGCATGCGGGCGGGGATCAAGATCAACTTCGTCAACTTCATCGCCTTCCCGATCACCTTCGGCATCGGCGTCGACTACGCGGTCAACGTGATGGGGCGTTACCTTCGCGACGGCGGGCGCAGCGTCGCCGCCGCCGTCCGCGGGACAGGCGGGGCGGTGGCGCTCTGCTCGTTCACGACGATCGTCGGGTATTCATCCTTGCTGATGGCGAAGAACGTCGGCCTCTTCCTGTTCGGCGTGCTGGCGGTGCTGGGCGAGCTGACCTGCCTGGTGACCGCGGTGGTGGTCCTGCCCGCGGTGCTGCTGCTGGTGCGCCCGCAGTCGAGCCCCCGCCTGCCGGCCTTCGAGTGGGACAAGCCGACGGGCGTCAAGGCCGCGGACGCCATCCCGAAACCACCCGCGCCCGCGCCGACCACCGAGATCGGAAGCTAGGCGGCGCGCGCGCCGGTCGCGTCACTTCATCGACAGCTGCGCGTCGATCGCCATCGCCAGCGGCCGGACCTGGGTGATGTCGGCGGCGGCGTTCTGCAGCGACACGTCGAAGACGTACTTGCCGTTGGTCGTCAACGCGGCGATCTCGGCGAACGAGCCGCTCTGCATCGGAGGGCCCAGCGTGATCTCGACCGACTTCTTGCCGATGTTGTCCGTCGCGAAGACCGTGGCCGACGGGTTGGCCGTCATCAGCGTCATGACCTGCTGGTCGAGCAGGTTGGCGTCGCCGCAGAACACCTGAAAAATGCCGCCCGAAGACGACGGCAGCGACCACATGCACGGCAGCATGCCCGACTCCGTGTAGCCGGTCGCGTTCGGCTGCAGGCTCATCAGCTGCGATGCGGGCAGAACCATGCCGCAGGTGAGCGCTGAGACGCTGCAGCTGCCGCCGCTGCTCGAGGAACCGCAAGCGCCCGCCGCGAAGGAAAAGGAAAGAATCGTCAATAGATGCAACCCTGCGCTGCGCATGCGGCGACGGTACCACGATTGCCGTGCTTGCCTAGCTGCCGCAGAAGGACTCGATCCGATCTTGCCTCCGGATTAAGCTCGCCCGGCAATTCATCATATGCAGGTGCAATGAAGACGTCCGCACGACTCGCCTTTGCAGCCACGATCGCACTCTGCGCGACGGGCGCGACCGCGCACGCGCAGACGGAGGACCCGGACGTCGACGCGCCCGTGGCACCACCGCCGGAGATCCGGACCGCGCTGCGGGAAGGCGCGCTGCTGCCGTCCACGCTGGCGCCGCGGGTCGGCGCGACGGCGGCCCTCGCCTTCGGTTTCGCCGGCTACGACGGCGCGCGGTCGTCGCCGATCGGCGGCGCCGTCGCCGAGGTGCGCGTCTGGGGCCCGTTCGCCCTCCGCGGCGGCGCGGAGTATTCGACGGAGCGCAAGGAGCCCCGGCCGACGATCGGCGGGCGCGTCCAGATCCTTCGCCAGGAGCGGCACGGCCTCGACGGTTCGCTGAGCGTGTTCTACCGACCCGAAGGGTTCAGCGAGCCCGAGGGCGAGATCGAATCGTTCATCTCGCTGGGGCGACGGTTCGATCGCGTCAGCGTGCTCGGCAACCTCGTCTATGGCCAGGATCCGGAGGGCAACGAACGCGACGGCGAGGTCCGCCTGGCATCGATGTACGGCGTCGGGCGCTGGTCGGTCGGCTTCGACTCGCGCCTGCGGTTCGCCCTCGGCCCGCAGAAGGGCGCGATGGCGCAGGCCGAGCCGAAGTTCGA
The DNA here is from genome assembly GCA_035315605.1 of Polyangia bacterium. Taxonomy (GTDB): domain Bacteria; phylum Myxococcota_A; class Polyangia; order Fen-1088; family Fen-1088; genus JADGRB01. The sequence goes on along the minus strand of DATFXS010000557.1, from coordinate 6,654 downwards.
CCTGCTGGCGGGACCGCTCGCCGCCGCCACCGTCGGTCCGATCGCGCTCTTCGCCCAGGCCGGCCCCAGCGTCCTAAAGGTGACCGGTGAGACCTCGGTCGGCCTCGCCGCGCTGGGCGGCGTCGGCAGCGTGTTCTAGAACGTCACGGCACGACGGTGATCGTCGTGCTCAGCCAGTCGCTGCCCGCGCGCTCGTCGTGCGTGACGACCCAGATCCTGACCTGGCCGGCGGCGGGCAGCTCCGACACCTTGGGCAAGTTGTACTGGCTGTCGGTGTGCAACCGGCTGCCCGGTGAGACGAACGGCTCGAGCTCGCTCTGCGTCTGGTCCTGCTGGAACGTGCCCGCGGTCGCGTAGAACTGGAACCGCACCAGCTCGCGCGGGACGACCTGCGTCTCGATCTCGTTGGTCTGCGTGTTCTTGACGCGCAAGAGGTAATTCGTGTCGACGGCGCCCGCGTAGCCGGTACTGGGATCGGGGAGGTAATCCGGCTGGACGAACAGCTTGTCGCCCGCCGAGATCGACAGCGTCGGATTCTGGTCGGGCCAGGGGTCCTGCGGATCACCCGTGTCGGCGTTCCGGTGCATGTAGAGGGTCAGGCCCTCCAGCGTCGGGTTGGTGTTCGGCTGCTCGCTCGGATCCAGCTTCGGCCAGTAGACGACGTTCTTGATCGCGACAGCGTGCTCGCCGTTGATGTCGAACTTCAGGTTCACGATGGCGGGCAGGCCGAAGTCGCGGTTGTAGGCGATGCTCTGATCCAGCTGAGCGATACCGGTCGGCGTGGGCGAGAAGAAGTCCCCGACCTGCGTGGGCGTCAGCCCGAACGCAACGGTCGGCTGAAACACGTAGTCGGTCCCGGCCGTCGGCGGGAACGTCACCGGCCCGGCGGGTGAGGTCGGCTGTGTCGTCAAATCCATCCCGAGCTGGCCCGGAATTTGGCTCGTGGCGCTGGCGGGCGGACAGAGGTTGGTCCCCTGCCCCGTCGCCGACGTGACCGTATCGATGTAGTCCGGACAGCCGACCCCGCTGACCGTCAGCATCCCGCCAGGCGCCAACGGATCCGCGACCAGCGCAGTGATCTGCGCCGTCAGGGTCGCCGGGTCTGCGCCGTTCATCGGACCCATCTTGAAGCCGCCCGGGTCGCCCAGATCGACGAGGAATCCAGCCGGCTCGCACTTCACCGCCAGCACCCGCAGGTCCTGCACGGTGGTGACGTCGGGCAGCGTGCCGCACGCGGCGGCCGCCAGCGCCGGCCCGCAGAAGGCCACCAGAAGATTGATGCGACTCAAAACGTGCCTCGGATGCCGAGAATCGGATAGAACGGCACGCCGCGGATCGGCTCCGACGTGCGGCACCGGTAATCATAGATCGTCCCTTCCGGGTTCTTGGCGTTGTAGATGTTGTTCAGGTCCGCGTACACGCCCAGCTCCCAGGCCCGGAACGTCCAGGTGCGATCGATCCGGAAATCCAGCTGGCTGAAGGTCGGCTTGCGCACCGAGTTCGTCGGCCCCGCCCGGCAGACGTCCATCCCCATGTCGGCGTCGAACGCGCCCTCCATCATCGGCGTCGTCGGCGCGCCGGTCACCAGTCGGAAGCGCGTGCCGAAGCGCCAGCTCTTCAGCGCATAGCTCGCGACCGCGATCAGGTTGTGCGTCTGGTCGTAATCGGTCGGAAACCAGGTCGGCTGCCCCTGACCGGTCCCCTGCACGGTGCCGTCGACGCTGTTCTGCCTCGGCGCGTTGACCGCGTAGACGGTCTGCTCCGAGCGCGACAGCGTGTACGAGATCCAGCCGAAGAAACGCTCCGTGAAGTCGTGCTTCAGGATGAACTCCGCGCCGTACGAGCGCCCGCGCCCGTCGGACGTGAACGGCGGGGGCGGCACCGGTAGGTCGTGCCGGCGCACGTAGTAGAGCGTCGTGTCCAGCGTGATCTTCTGGGTCACGTTGTGGAGGAACCCGACCGAGTACTGATCCGCCCAGATCGGCGGCAGGTGCGGGTTGCCGACCTCGGGGTTCAGCAGCTGCGGCTCGACCATCTGGTGGAAGATGCCGGCGCCCGCCTTCCAGGTGTGGACGTCGTTCTGCTTCCAGCGGACGACCACGCGCGGATCGAACGTCAGCCGGTTCTGGCCGACGTAGCGGAAGCCGTCGGAGCGGATGCCGGGGATGACCGTGACGCCGCCGCCGACGTCCCAGGTCGCGTCGGCGAACAGGCCGCCCGCCGCGGTGTCGAGCGGGACCGTGCGCTGCACCGGCATCGGGACCGCCTCGCCGTAGAGACGCGAATCGGGCTGCGCCGGGACGTTGAAGTAGAGCGAGTCGAAGCGCTGCTCGCCATCGAAGCCGATGCGGACCGTCAGCCGCTTTCCGATCGGCCGCGACAGCTCGTCGCGCAGGGCGAGGATGTAGGCCGAACGGTTGATCGCCAGCGCGCCCAGGCCGAGGCGCTGGCGCTCGTAACCGACGGAGGGCGACAGCTTGTTCGTCCAGTCGCGCAGCGCCTCCGTCCAGATGGCGAACAGCTTGTGGAATCCGAGATCGACGCCGAGATCGATGTTGCCCTGCCGCGGATCGGTGCTGATCACCTTCAGCGTGTCGCTGCTGCCGAACGCAAAAAGCGACACACGTCCGCCTGGGACATCGCGGTTCGCGCCCGCCTGGTAGTCGTAGTAGACGGGCGCCACCGTCGTCACGTTGCTGGGCAACACCAGCGGCAACAGCACATCGATGTACGACCGCCGCGCCGAGATCGATCCCGTCCAGCCGTCCGCGATCGGCCCTTCGACGTGGGCGGCGGAATGCAGCAGATTGATGTCGACGTCCCCGTGCAACCGCGGCGACGGCGAGGTCTTGATGCCGACGTCGACGATGCCGGCCGTCACGCGCCCATAGTTGACGCCGAAGTTGCCCGGGAAGAAATCGATCCGGTCGATCAGCTCGGGCGCGAGCACGCCCGGTCCGATCAGGAAGTGATAGAGGAGCGGGATCCGGAAGCCCTCGACGTAGATGCCCGAATCGCCGGGCGCGGAGCCGCGGATGATGAGCGCGCCCAGGCCGAACGGCGTGCGCGCGATGCCGGGGAGGTTCTGCACGACGCGCAGCGGATCACCGAACGTTCCCGGCACGGTCGTCAGCTCCGGCTGCGCCAGCTCGTAGCGGGTGACGGCGGGCGCCGGCTTCTTGGCCTTCACCGTCGTCTCGTAAAGCGGCTCGCCGCTCTTGGGGACCAGGCAATCGAGCGTGGCCGGCTTGTCGGCCCGCACCTCCAGCGCGGACAGGTCCTTGATGCACGGTTCGTGGCGCAGGTCGCTGACGATGACGCGCATGCCGGCCCCGGGCTGGCCCCTCACCTCGAAGCGGCCGTCGGCGTCCGTCCCGCCGACGACGACGGCCGACTTGTCGATCCCCTCCGGCGTGTGGATGACGACGCTGACCTCGGCGCCGGGCAGCGGGTCGCGCGTCCCCTTCTCGCGCAGGCGGCCGGTCGCGACCACGATGTCCGGCGGCGGCGGGGGCGGCGGCGGCGCCTCGGGCACGGCGTCCGCGCCACCATCGGCTTCCGCGCCGCCATCGGGCGTCGCCTCGACCTCCTTGGGAACGAAGTGCAACGTGTAGCCGATCCGGATCGGCGACGGCTTGCCGTCGACCTCGGCGGGCGAGAACAGGTACTGCATCACCGCGTCGCGCGCCGCCTCGTCGAACCCGTGACCGACGGGCTTCGTCACTTCGGCCTTGGTGACGTGTCCGGTGGCGTCGATGTCGACGTTCATCGACACGTCGGCCGCGATCTTCGCCGCCAGCGCGTCGGGCGGATAGACCGGCTCCGCGGTCTTCAGGATCTGCGGCGCCTTCGTCAGCTTGGGAGCCGGCTTCGGCTCCTCGGGCGGAAACCGGGTCGGCGGCGCGAGATCCTGCGCGCGCGCGCTCCAGACTGCGATGCCGCTCACGAACGCAGCGACGAGAAAAGCGAGGCGCCCGCGCATCCGTCTGCCGTGCGTTACCATAGACTGACCATGAAGCGCTACGACAGATTCGCGGACTTTTATCCGGTGTATCTGGCGATGCACAGCAACCCCACCTGCCGCAGACTCCATCTGCTGGGCAACGGGTTGGCCGTCGGCGCGCTCGTCTGCGCGATCGTGACTTTCAATCCGTGGGCGCTGCTGGCGATGCCGGCGTTCGCGTCGGGCCTCTCGTACATCGGCCATCGCTTCTTCCAGGGGAACAAGCCCGGCGTCTTCCACTACCCCGTCTGGGGTACGCTGGGCAGTTGGGCGATGACGAAGGATTTCGTGCTCGGCAAGATCGCGTGGTGAGCTGCGGCCGCCGTTCGTCGTAGTATCGCGGCATGCGGCGGTCGTTGCTGTTCGTGGTGGCGGGCGGTGCCGTGGCTTGGGCCGGTGTAGACCTGCTCTACAACTTTCTGCGCGTCTCGGATTCGTACGGGCGCCTGTTCATGTTCTGAGCCGCGATGTCTGACGTCGTGGAGGCGGTGCCCGGGTTCTGGCTGCTGGCGGGCGGCACGCTGGCCGCGATCGTGGCCGAGATCGCGATCCTCGGCGTTTCGCGGCGGCGGCTCGCGCGCCAGGAGAGCGCGTCGCGCTTCGCCTCCCAGGGCGATTGGCAAGCCGCTGCCGCCCTGGCGCCGCCCGGGCGCGCGTGGGAGATCGTGGCGGCCGTCATTCCGTTCGCCCTCGCCGCAGGCTTCGCGCGCGCGATCCACGGCGCCCGGAGTCTGGGGGTGGCCGGTCTGACACTGCTCGATCCGAGTGAGAAGGCGACGATGATCAGCCGGGCGATGTCCGGCGAGCTGAACGCCATCCCGATGGGTCTCCTGGCCGTGAGCCTGGTGGCCGGGCTCGGCTGCGTCGCGGTCGGATTGGGAATCAGCGCGCGCCTGCGCGCGCGGGGGTTGGGGCGCGCGGCGTCCCTCGCGCCCGGAGCGCCGGACGCCGCCGCCGCATGGCTGAAACATCCCGGACCGAACGCAGGCGGCCTGATCGCGTCCCTCGCCGCGTTCCTGGTGCTGGGATTCGGCCCGATCGCGCACGCGGAATACGCGACGGTCATCCAGAAGATCAAGACGTTTGCAGGCGTCGCCGGTGTCTCACCCGACCAGAAGGGAGCAATGTTCGACCGCGCCCTCGACGACGCCAGCCGGCTGCTCGATGAGCGGCTCGTTCTCGCCCGCGCCGGAGTCGGCGTCGCCGCGCTGGTGGCGGCGTGGCTGGCGTTTAGCCTGTCATCTGCGCGCGCTCGCAGCCGGATGCTGGGCGGCGCGCCTGGCGACGCTCCCGAGCCGGGCGCCGTCGGGATCGCGACTGCGGGCATCGCGATCGCGGCCGCCGTCGTCGCATTCTTCGCGGCCCGTCCGTTGCGCGCCGAGAACCGGCTCCCCTGGCCCCCTTTCGAGGACGGTGGGGACCGGCTGATGTGGGAGCGCGGGACGCCCGACCTCGAAGGGCCAGACAAGTTCGAACGAGCTCCCGTCATCCACCTGACGACGGATACGCTGGGGTTGGATGGATCGCCGGGCGACGGCCCTTCGATCGCCGATCGGCTGGTGACGCTGCGCCAGAACTACGGTTGGCTGCACCCGAACGAACCGTTCGGTGGCGAAGCGCTGTTGATCTGTGAGCCAAGAGCGCCGCGGGATCTGCTGGTAGCCGCGCTGCGCGCGGCGATCGACGGCGGGTTCCCGCACGTGACGTTCGGATTCCTGCGGCGGGAGGAGGTCGATCGGCCGCTGCTCGGCCATCACTGGCGCAACATCGGGAGCGCCGCCAAGACCACCGTCATCGAAGCCAAGGCCGACGCAGATGACGGCGCGACCATCGTCGACGTCTCGCGGTTCCCCACCTGTACCGACCTGTCGAAAGCAATCGTGGCGACGCGGCGGGCCGGCCACGACGTCGCGCTCTTGCTACCTGACGTTGCGCACCGGTAAAGTCGGAGACAGCGATGACCGTCCGCGCTGTCGGCCTGGTCGCCCTGGCGCTCGCGGGCTGTGCGGCGACGGGCGTGACGCTGCGGTCGAACCATTACCGCGTGTACGTTCCACCTGGCTGGCAGGTGGTCGAGCCGGGTGGAGACTCCGGGATCCCGACGCTGCTGCGCGTGCCGCCCGGAGACGGCGCGCCGGCCCTGGAGGTTCGCCTCTACGCGTGGCTCGCGCAGGGGCCGATCTCCGATCCGACAGCCGACGCGCTTCAACGCCTCCAGACCGAGGACGTTCTCGGTCTGCGCACCGCGACGGCGGACGACGAACAGCCGTGCGACGAGCATGCCGGCACATTCGTCGTCTTTGGAAGGCCGGCGCGCGCGGTCCACGTCAGGAACAGCGGCGGCCAGCGCATCATCGTGACAGCCGGATATGACAACGGCTCGCTGGTCGGCGTCGTCGGCATCGCCCCCGCGGGGCCGTCGGCCTGTGGCGCCGTGGATGCGCCGGTCAAGCGCCTCGTCAGCCTCATGGCCGGCACCGGCGACACCACCCGGCCGATTCCGTCACCGACCATTCTCGACGATCCCAATGGCCGCGGGCCGCTCGCGCTTCCGCCTGCCGATCCTGGCCGGCTACCGCCCTGAGCTAAAGCCAGCCGACCGCGCGGGCGCCGATGACCACCGCCGCGCCCCAGATGCCCGCGACCACATC
>DATFXS010000556.1:0-5602 GCA_035315605.1 Polyangia bacterium | reverse complement strand
GCGGTGCCGGTGACGTCGGGCCGTTCTCTGCCGGCGACTCAGACGAACGTGGGCACAAACTGAGCACGCGGGCTCAGCCTGCCCCTCGAACGGGCTCAATTTGAGCCGGCGCGCCCGCGTCGGCGAGCCGGCGATCTGTGGCGCAGCCCTTGCTGACGGAATCGCAAAACCTGCGAACCGGAGGGTCTTGCGATGCTGAAGCGAATTGAGGAAACGGGAAAACAAACTGCGCGGTGGGGGAACCGGCGGCGCGGCGGCGCCTTCGTCGCACTGTTGCTGGGCGTCGTGGCTGTTGGCGCCGTGGGATGCGGCGGCGAAGCGCCGAGCGACGCGCGAGCGACCGACTCCCCTCTGACTTTGAATCCGTCGTCGCCGGGCCATGGATCGGGACTGCTCTGGGTGCTGCCGGACGGCGAATTGCACGTCTGGGACACGCTGAACGCGACGAGCTACCAGGATTTCTTCCTCGGCGCTCCGGATCCCACGGTCTGGCAGGTGGCGGGGACCGGTGACTTCAACGGCGACGGGCAGGGCGACATTCTCTGGATCGACCGGCGCGATCAACTGCTCAGCCTCTGGGAGCTCAGCGATACGCGACCGGTGGTCATGACGCCCGGGACACAGAACGCGCCCCAATACTTCTCCGGCCCCGGGGTCGCCGGCACGGGGGACATCGATGGCGACGGGATCACCGACGTGGTCTGGGCGGGTACGCTCACCCCGGGCGTCGCCCGGACCGAGACCTGGCTGATGTCGCGCGGCAGCACGACGCCGAAGTCGACCACGATCGTCGATTCATCCACCGACGTTCCTCTGGGCGTCGGAAACTTCGACGGCGATTCCCTGCACCGCGCCGAGATCCTGCGCCGCGCGAATGACGGAACGGTGACCGTGGCGCTCAACGGAGGCAGTCCGACGGTGCTCGGGGCGGCCGCCCGCGACTGGGTTTACAAGGGCGTCGGCGATTTCAATGGCGATCAGACCAGCGACGTCCTCTGGCAGAACAGCGTGACAGGTGACATCTCGATCTGGTTGATGAGCAACGGGGCGATCTCGGTCGGCACGTATTCGGGAACGGTCACGCCCGATTCAGGCTGGTCGATCCAGCGCGTCGGCGACGTCGATCACGACGGCATCAGCGACATCGTCTGGAAGCACGTCAGCGGGCTCGTCAGCATCTGGTTGATGAACCCGGACGGATGGCCGCGCGAATACGGGGCCGGGCTCCCCATCGACCCCAGCAGCGGGACCGTGGGCGTCGTCGACCTCGGGAGCCCGCCCGCGCCCGCCAACGTGCGCGTCGGCAGCGAGTACATCCAGAACGGCACGACCTGGATCGACGTCTACTTCGACGTTTCCCCCGAGCGCACGGGCGACCAGGTCGCCGTCTTCGACACCAGCGTCAAGTCCGTCAAGGCCACGCCAACCCCGTGGTCGCTCGCCTGGCCGGGCACCGCGCACGTGCTGCTCGACGCCTCCCGGTTCCAGGCGGGCAGCAAGGCCTGCTTCAAGATGAAGGAATGGGAGCAGGGACGTGTGTCGGGTTATTCGAGCTCGGTTTGCGCGCCCGGACTGTCACCGCCGGTCGCCAGCTTCGACTGGTCGATGCCCGCCATGTTCGGCGGCGACGCGGACGGCGACGGCGCGATCGATCTCGTCCCGCCGCTGAACGCGCTGACATCGCTGTACTACAACCAATGGACCGTGAACTTCGACGCCTGCGCGTCGAGCGACCCGGCCGGCGGTGCGATCACCGACTACTCCTGGTCGATCAGCAACGCAACCGGGCCCACGCCGATCACCGATTCGACCTCCTGCAAGCTGCAGGCGACGCTTGCCCAGGGACCGTACACCGTCAGCCTGACGGTCGGCACGCAGGACGGCCGGCGCGCCACTGTCACGCAGAACATCAACGTCAGAAACTTTCTGATCGTCTCGCTCGGCGACTCGTATGCGTCGGGCGAGGGCAACCCGCTTCGGCCGTTCTCCCGCGTCGGTTACAACGGTCCGGTCACCCCGGCGTTCTGGGGCACGACCGCGGATTGGAACTGCCATCGTTCCGCCAACGCCGGGCCGGCCCGGGCGGCGCTCGGCATCGAACGGTCCGACCCGCACAGCTCGGTCACGTTCCTGTCGACGGCTTGCTCGGGCGCGGGGATCCCGGAGATCATCGACACGCCCGACACGGGCCCCGGAACCGTCGACATCGGCTACGACGGGTTTGGCAGCAATGCACCGCAGTTGGAGCAGGTGCGGGACTGGCTCTGTCCGTTCGGCAACTGCGCCGCGATGCCGAAGATCGACGCGGTTGTCGTCAGCATCGGCGGCAACGACGCTGGATTCGGCGACATCATCTTCAACTGCATGATCGGAGGCGGCCTCCTTGGCGCCAATTGCTCGGCCGACGAAGATTTCGCACACGACACCTACCAGAAGATCTGCGACCTGGATTCGAAAGCGGCGATCTGCTCGTATCCGGACCCGTTCGTCTCCGGAATCACGACGCTGCCGACGGCGCAGCAGGGGTACCCGCGGCTGGCCAGCGCCATCGCCAGCAACCTCAACTACGCGCACGTCTACATGACCGAGTACCCGGACCCCACCAACAACGCGCAAGGGACGACCTGTGACGAATTCGTGTTGAAGAACGCCCTGGCCGGCTTCGACGGAGAAATCGGCAAAGAGGACCTGCAGTGGATGAGTTTCAACGTGCTGTGGATGGGGATAAACAGCGCGATGTCCAACGCCGCGCACGATCTCGCGGGCACGTACAACTGGTCGTACGTCGGCTCGATCAGCAAGTGGTTCAACCACGCCGGCTACTGCGCCGATCCGCACATGTTCATCCGCTATGACGAGTCCGAGGGCCTGCTGGGGGAGAAGTACGGAACGCTCCACCCGAACCTGGACGGGCACGGGGCCTACGCGTACCAGATCCTCCAGGCGCTGATCGCGGATGGCATCGGCACGCCCGCTGCGCTCGAGTCCGCGCCTTATCACGACGTCGTGCTGCCCCAGTACACCATGGCGTTCTAGCCCGCCCGCGGGTGTCGCCAGGCGGACCGCGCCGATGTCAGCGCGGTCAGTTGGGGTGAGCAACGGGGATTGAACCCGCAACCCCCGGAGCCACAGTCCGGTGCTCTACCAATTGAGCTATGCCCACCGTATTCAGTTTTTTTGCTGCGCGCCCGGCAGGATTCGAACCTGCGACATCCGGCTTAGAAGGCCGGCGCTCTATCCAGCTGAGCTACGGGCGCATGCTTATTACAATTTACGCTAGCGCACCATGACTTTGCACGGTTCGGCTGTCCGGGATGCCTCAGGATTCTGACGGAGGCGGGTACCGCCTCGGCCCGGGGCGGCAGGAACCGGCTCGCGGCGCGTGGCATATGCGTTGCTGATCGGCGTGGCGTGCGCCTGCGAATCCCCGCTTCAATCGCGTTCGCGCTGGCGGCGTGCGACCAGGGGACCCTCGGCGTTGGCCCTCGGCCGGATTCGGGTGGCCAGCCGGATGTGGGAGCCCGGCAGCCCGATCCGAGCACCAGCCCGCCACGGGCGATGGTGACGTTCCATCTCTCTCTGCCGTCGACGACATCGTTCTGCGATCGGGCTCAGTACGCGGTCTGTCCCGACAACCACTTCAGCGTCCGGACCGCCGCCGGGCAGCCGCTGGTGGTGACGCTGTCGACCACCTGCCTGATGTTCTGTTCCAGCCAGTGCGTGGCGATTCCGTGCACGGCGGGTGCGTGCTTCACCCCCGGCGGGCTGATCACGCAGGTCGAGCGGACGTGGGATGGTTCTTACTTCGAATCATCGATCTGCGGCCTCGACGTCGGGTGCATTCAGCCGAAGTTCGCGCCGCCGGGACATTACGTCGCGCAGATGTGCGCGACGCCCGGTATGCTCAGCGGGGGCGACGCCGGGCAGCAGCCGAGCTGCACGACGACCGGCCCGGAGGAATGCGTCGACGTGCCGTTCGATTATCCCGGTCCCAGCCCCGTCGAGGCGACGCTGCCATGACCGCGTCGGTCACGCGAATGTCGCCCGGGATTCTGGCAACGGTGCTGTCGCTGGCGGCGTGCAACATCGGCCAGCTCGGCGACACGCAGACGTATCAGAGCACGTCGCCCGGCATGGTCACGTTCAAGCTGGATCTGCCGTCGACGCGATCGTTCTGCGATCAGGTCGCGACCTGCGGAACCGGCGTTTATCACGTCAGCTTCTCCGACGTGGCCGGGCACGGGTTCACCCTCAGCCCGGGATTTTGCGCCACGCTCTGCTCCGGTCAGTGCACGCCGCAGGCATGCCCCGCGATCCCCTGCATCTCCGCCGGTGGCCAGGCGGTGACGCAGATCCAGGAGAGCTGGGACGGCGCCTACTACGAACCGGGGAAGTGCGGCAGCGGCTTCTCCTGCTTCAACCGACGATACGTGCTGCCGGGCCGCTACGTCGCGCACATGTGCGCGACGCCGGGGATGCTGGTCCAGGGCGACGCCGGCCCGCCGAACTGCACCGCGGCCGGACCGCCGGAGTGCGTCGACGTGACCTTCGAGCTTCCGGGCCCGCCGACGATCGAGCGCGCGCTGCCGGACGTCGCGCCTGACGCCAGCAGCGGCGGCTAGGGTCCGACGACCTTGCAGGCGCCGGCCTCGCAGACCTCGTCGGCGCCGCAGCCCGCGTACGACACGCCGTCGGTGGTGCAGGCGACCTGCGCCGTCCAGAACGGCAGGTGGTTGGTCTCGGTGATGTCCTGGAACGGCAGCCAGAACGGCGCCAGCGACGGGTCGCCGCCCGGCTCGACGGCCCGCAGATCGATCGCCGCCATCCAGAGCTGCGCGCGGTGCACGCCGGACGGCCCGGTGTTCACCAGCGCGAAGCCGTAGTCGATCTTCGAGCTGAACGTGACGAACAGAAGCTGGTCGTTGGCCTGCGAGAACGGGCTCAGCTTCGGCCACGTCGACGACACCGACGTCCCCTGCGACGCGCGCGCCAGCTCGTAGCAGGTGGGGCCCGGGCAGGTCTGGTCGTCGACGTCCGCCGACGCGAGCCGCAACCGCGCGGTCGTCGCCGTGTACGCCGACGTTCCGACCGGCACCGCCGCCATCACCAGCCAGTGCCCATCGGGTGACCAGCTCGGGTAGACATGAAACAGCCCGTCGGTGGCGCTGGTGCCGACGATGTGACGGAGGCTGGTGGCGCGGCCGGTCGCCGGGTCCAGCTCCAGCGTCACGATGTCGCCGTCCTGGGGCCGGCTGTCACTCCCCACGTCGCTGCTGTAGAGCGTGAACGCGAGGCGCTTGCCGTCCGGCGACCATTCGGGGTCCGTCACCAGCTTGCCCGCGGGCAAGAGCGCGTCGGTGTTGCCGATGTCGATCGGCGCGCCGGTCGCCGTGTCGTACACGGAGATGTGACCGAAGGTCGTGACCAGCACACGGCTTCCGTCGGTGTTGAGCGCCGTGAATCGCGACGCCGTCCCGGTCGGGCTGCCGGTGCTGGTGTCGGGCATGATGCTGGGCGCGGCGGGCGCAGTGGTCGGCGCCGCGACGAGGAACGCGACCTGCGACCCGAGATCCGCCGTCGCCGTGAACGAGATCATCCGCCC
>DATFXS010000555.1:0-6698 GCA_035315605.1 Polyangia bacterium | reverse complement strand
CGCCGCCTCCGCCCGCACCGCCGCTGCCGCCGGTCCCGCCCGCGCTTCCCCCGCGGCCGCCCGCGCCCCCGCCCGTTCCGCCGCCGCCCGCACCTCCGCCCGTGCCGCCGGCGCCACCGCGCCCCGCCGCTCCGCCACCGGCGCCGCCGCCGCCGCCGCGGCCGGCGAAGCCGCCGCCGAACCCGCCGCGGCCGCCAGCGCCGCCTCCGGCACCGCCGCGCCCCGCCGCGCCGCCAGCCGTGCCGCCGCGGCCGCCCGCGGCCGTGCCGCCAGCGCCGCCGCGGGCCGTGGTGCCGCCCGTTCCCGCGCTGCCCATCGTCCCCGCGGTGCCCGTCGTGCCGCCGCGACCGCCGGCCGCGCCGGCCGTTCCGCTGCTGTCACGCCCGCCATCGTCGAGGTTCAGCATCTGGCTGTCGGCGCATCCGAAAAACGCGAGCAGCGCAATCGGCGCGCACCACCGGAGAGCCCAGGAGACGGCTTTGGCTGTGCCCATGGTCGACAATTCAAACACAGATTGCGAGTGCGCGGGAGCGCAACTAACCGCGCGACGCGTGGCGGCCAATCGCCATTTCGGCGATTTTTTCGATGAAATCCGGATAGGCATGTCCGGCTTCCTCGGCCGCCCACGCGAGATCCTCGCCGTCGGCGAGGTAGGGGTTCGGATTCGCCTCGACGACGTAGATCGCGTCGTCGTGCGCGAGGCGCACGTCGATACGGCCATAGTCGTGAAGACCCGCGGCCTGATAGGCGCGCACCGCGACCTCGGCCAGGCGCTGGCGGACGTCGGCCGACAGGTTCTTCGCGACCTGGTTCTGGATGTCGCGGCTCTCGCGGTAGCGGACGCTCCACTTCGCCTTGAACGTCGCGATCCGACTCTCGGCGGTGACGTCGTCGCCGAACACCATCTCGATCGCAGGCAGCGGCAGCGGCTTGTCGTTCCCCATCACGCCGATGTACAGCTCGCGGCCGGCGATGAACTCCTCGACGATCGCGTCGGTCTTGATGCGATCGTGAATGAACGTCACCCGTTCCTTCAGGGCGTCGTCGTCACGCACCACCGAAGCCTGCGCGATGCCGACCGACGCGTCCTCGTCCAGCGGCTTGACGATCAGCGGAAAGCGCAGGTCGCTGGGCCGCTGGGTCACGCCGCCGCGCGGGCAGACCATGAAGTGCGGGATCCGGATCCCCTGATAAGCGAACACCTTCTTCGTCAGCGCCTTGTCGCGCGCCAGCATCAGCCCTTCCGACGACGCGCCCGTGTACGGCAGACCGAGCATCTCCAGGATCGCGGCGACCGTGTAGTCGAGCCCCGATTTTCCCGCGAATCCTTCGGCGAGATTGAAGATGACGTCGGCGGGCTCGGCGCGCAGGCCGGCCGTCAGGTGATCGACGTTGTCACGGAAACCGAACAGCCGGACCTCGTGGCCCTTCGAGATCAGCGCCCGCGCGACATCGAACTCTGCCTCGTCGCCCGACTCGATCTGCTTCTTCCAGTCCTGCGACGCCGGCGGCTCGCCGTCCGTGTCGAAGAGAACGAGCACCTTGTGAGTCTTCTTCACTCACCTTCTTTGATACTCGATCGGATCGTTTTTTGAAATAGAGCGACGCCTGCAACGCCACGCACGCGGCGCCACACTCTTGACTGATCGTCGCTACCGTGCGCCGCCGTCGGGGTTCGCGGCCACCGGCGCGCCGCCGTCCGGCGACTGTTCCTCGCGATAGCCGAGCAGCGTGTTCTTCTGATCGTTCGGCGTCACGTGCACCGCGACCTTGCTGTCCTCGAAGGTGTACGCCCGCGTCTGCACGGCAACACAACCGTCCGCGCGCACGATCACGTCCAGCGGCCCCGAATCGCGCGGACGCTGGACGATGAGGGGCGCGTGCGGCGCGATGACGCCGAGCTTCTTCTTCCCCCAGCTGACCGTCGCCTTCTTGCTCGACGGAATGACCGTGAAGACGATGCGCACCGTCGAGCTCGGCGGCTTGGGCGCCGCCGGCACCGCCGCTCCCGCGGGCGCGCCCCCGTCGCGCTCGTCGGCCAGCGCGCCGACCGCCGCCGCCAGCGACGCCGCCAGCAGCGCCGCCGCGCCGATCCAAGCGCGCCACGCGCGACGAATCTTCATCTCAGTCCTCGCCTCCCGCGGAGGACGCGCCACCGCCGCCAGCCCTCGCCTCCGCACCCTCCGGAGCCACCGGTATGGGCAGGCCGGGCGGGTACTTGCCCCACGGCTCGGGCACGTAACCGAGGACCGGCTTCTTCTGATCGCCCTTGATGTCACCCTCCAGCACGTTGACCGGCAGCGGCGGGTCGAGGACGTAGTAGTAGCCGCGCGATGGCAGGCGGATCTCGTAGGCCGTCTCCTTGTTCAGGAACTGGCGGGCGAAGTTCATCGTCTTGTCGCCGACCACGGTCATGTGGCGGTGCTTGAGGATGAACGAGTACATCCGGATCGCGATGTGGTTCGGCAGGCGGTGGCAGCCGTGCGAGTACCCGTTCGAGCTGTAGATCGACAGGTAGTCGGACGATCCGTGCGCCCGCACACCGTTGTCGAAGTCGTTGCGTCCGTTCTGTCCGGGGACGACGAAGTATCCGGCGATCAGGCCGTACGCAGACAGGTATCCGGGGCCGAGCTCGTCGTAGTTGACGATGTGCATCCACTTGCCGTTCACCACCTTGCCCTTCAGCAGCGACCGGATCGGCGTCGACGCGGGCGCGATCCAGACCGGCCCCGACACGACGTTCCGGATCACGCGCGGCCCGACGTCCGAACCCTTGTAGCGGAAGTACTCGTAGCCGTTGCTCGCCTGGTCCGCGCGCCAGCCGCCGATGGTCGTGCGCCATTTCGCGAGCGCGACCTGCTTGCCGCCGACCTTCGTGAACACCGTCAGCGACGGGTACTTCTTGCGCGGCTGCGGCTTGTAGTGACCGCTGGCGTCGAACGGCAGGTCGTACCAGACGTCGCCGCGATCGACGACGATCGACAGGTCCATGTTGTCCGAGTAGTAGTCCGGGCGCGCCGGCAGCTTGATCGCGACGCGCAGCCGCTTGAACTCGGCCGCCGGGTGGCGCTTGAAGAACGCGAGCGCCGCCGCCCCGTCCGTGAGCTGCAACTGGTCCAGCGCCGTCTTCAGGTATTCGTCGACGAGGTTGCGCGACTTCGACGCCGACCCATCCTCCAGGATGGCGGCGGCCGACACGACGCGCTCGCGCAGCACGCGCACCAGATCGTCGTAGTCGTTGTCGATCAGCGGCCGCGCCAGCGCGTCGACCGTCTTCCGCCGCAGATAGTTGGCCTCGTAGATCATGTGCTTCTGCTGGAAGCGGCGAACCGCCAGGCGCATGGCGTCGTCGTAGATGCCGGTGGTGTGCTTGGCGCCCTTGGCGCCCAGCAGCCCCTCGCAGGTCAGCCGCCGCTCGACCGCGGCCATCGCCGGCTTCTCCGCCGCCCGCCGGGCCAGCATCCGCACCTTGGGCGCCAGCGCCGGCTGCTTCTCGGCCAGCTCGTCCAGCGTCGCGAGGTGCGCCTTGTGCCGAGCCTTCTCCAGCTCCTCGCGGATGCGCGCCAGCTTGCGCTCGTCTTTCTTGATGTCCGCGGGGGCCACGTAGGTGACCGTCTCGACCGCGTCGATCGCGTCGGCGCTCTCCTGGTCGTGGCAGGGGTGCTCCTCGTCCTGGACGAAGCGCGCCCGCAGCACGGACAGCGAGGGCGGGATGCCGTAGAGCTCGAGGTAGTTCTTGCCGCCCGGCTCCAGCGGCTCGCCGTCCTCGTCCAGCTGGTCGTTCGCCAGCCCGAGGAAGATGCGCCGGTATCGATTCGACAGCGGCTGTCCGTCCTCGCCGGTCTGCTCCTCGAAGATGAACGGCGTCCAGTCGTCGGAGAGATCCAGCAACGTGTAGCCGGCGCCCTCGGCGGCGTCGGCGTCGATCCACCGCTCCTCTGCTGCTTGCGCACCTTGCGCCCCCTGCCCGCCCTGCCCGCCCTGCGCCTGGCCGGGCTGGGCCAGCACCAGCAACGCGCGCTGATCGGACGGCAGATCGGGCCGCGACCGCCTCGCCTCCTCGTCGGAGACGTGCGCGCGCGGCGCGCTCTTCGCCCGCGGCGCGCCAGGGGTCGGCGCGGCCGCCGCCGCGGGCGTACGCGCGTCGCCCGAGTGGCCCGACGGCGTCGAGGCCCCGCTGCAGCCGCAAAGCGCGGCCGCCAGCGCGGCACACGCGGCAAGTGGGTTTGTCCCCCGCATCCGGACCGAACATACCAACCACCGGCCCGCGTGGCTAAAGATCGTTCACTCCCGTGATCGGCACGGACTGCGGGCCTTTCTACGTTTCGCGTAATCGCCTGGTCGGGCCGACGCGCTCAGGGCGTGGCGAGGGGATCGCCGGGCTTCGTCACCGCGCGCAGGCGGGCGCGCGCCGTGGTGACGAACTTGGTCCCGTCCTGAACCTGCATCTCGAGCGCGACCGGACCGAGATCGGGCGCGAACACGGTGCGGGTGACGCGCGTCGGATCCGTGCGCGTCACCTCCACGACCACGCAGCCGGCGTAGCGCCCGACCGACTCGATGTTCACGGTCTCGTTGACCGAGGCGATGCGCGCGCGCCCGCTCGCGACGGCCCACTCCGCGCCCGGCGCGATCGGATTCCGGATGACGTAGTCGCCGATCGCGTTGCCGTCGAACTGCGCGACACCATCGGGCGTCACCACGTAGGTCAGCCGTTCGTCGCCCGCCTGCACGACCGAGATGGCGCCCTTGCGCTCCATCACCACGTACGTCGCGAGAATGTTCGTCCCGTCCTGCTCGACGTCGAAGGCCCATTTCCAGCCGTCCGCGAGCGGGTAGTAGTCAGCCGCCGTGACGCCGGACCGGGGCCGGATGGCGTCGTTTCCGGCGCCGCCCGTCGCACATCCGGCCACCAAGCCGAGGACCGAGATCGTCAAGCCAAAACGCAACCGGCCAGGGAACAACATCGAGGTGTTCCTAGCATCGACAGATCGATCGGGCTTCTCAAGAATCTGATACCCCCCGACCCGCCGAGCATCCCGAAGCCCCCACGCTGAGCTTCGAGCGGCCGCGCCGCGCCTCGGCGCCTCGTGTATCATGGCGGCTGGCCAACGGGCTTCGTGCTCCGCGACCGCTGGGGGTGGTCGTCGTCGCGCGTGGTACGACGCTTGCTTGGGTCTGGAGCCTTCATGCGCCGCACTGCCCGCTTCATCGCTCTCGCCGCGTTCGTGACGCTTGGCGCGAGCGCGGTGGTCGCGCCGCGACAGGCGTTCGCGCAGAGCGCCGAGGCGATGCAGGCCGAGCGCGCCCGCCTCCGCGGCCAGCTGGACAAGGTCAACGCCGAGATCGACGCGCTCAAGCGGGCGAGCGGCGGAGTGCGCGACGACTACCGGCTGCGCGCGCGCCTGGCCGACGCCGAATCGCTGGCGCGACGGCTGATGGAGATCGAGGCGCGCCTCGGCATCCGCGTCGACGGAACGGCGAAGCCCCAGCCGCCGCCGATCGCCGAGCCGACCGACAGCCCCGCCGATCTCGACGCCAAGGCCGACATCCTGGCCGATCAGTCGCGCCGGGTGCGGGTGCAGGCGGACCTCTTCGCGCGCCGCGCGATCGACGTGAAAGGACGGCAGGAGCTGCGCCGGCGCGCCGCCGACCTGGATCGCGATCCGTTCGCGCCGATGGAAGGTTCGAAGCGGCGGGTCGCGAGCGGATCCGGCACAGCTGCGAGCCCGGCGGGCGGCGCGGCGATCCCGATATCGAGCCCGAGCTCGCCGCGGAACGACTCCGCGGTGACACCGGGCATCTCGCCCCCGAGTGGCGGCGGCGGGAACAACTTCGGCAACGGCAACGGCAACGGTTTGACCACGAGCGCCGCCGCGCCGCCGTCGATCCAGCTTCGCGATCTGCTCGACACCGCCACCCTGACCGACCTTCGGCGTCTCGAGGCGTCGGGCGCCGCGATCGGCTCGCCGCAGGCGCTGGAACGAGCGGCGGCCGCGCTGCGGGCGCGCGCCGACTGGCTGGACGCCCAGTCGCGCGCGATGCGCACCCGGGCGCAAGCAAAGTAAACACCGTCGGTAGCTCCGGTTACACTGCCACCACATGCGGGGGCAGTGCCGCGCGCGAGCGTTGATTGTGATCGCCGTCGCGCTGGGCGAGCCCGCGGCGCGCGCGCAGGAGATCGGCGGGGCGCCCGCGGACACCGAGCACATCCTGATCCGCGCCGAGGTCGGCACCGAATACGACAGCAACGCCCACCGCGTCGAGCAGCTCACCAGCGCCGGCAACCCGGTGGTCGGCTCCTTTCTCCAGCGGTTCGTGGTGACCGGCCACGTCGTCGATCAGATCGACCCTTACCAGGCGGTGGCCGTGACGGCGACCGCCGCGGCGAAGGTCTTCGACGCGGCGGCGGCGCGCAACGAGACCGTCGCCATCGCCCAGTCGTCGCTGATGTGGCGGGCCGCGCTCGACGAAAAGACGGCGCTGGCCCCGTCCGCCGCGTACTACGAGGCGTTCCAGAGCTGGGGTCCCGAAGGTGATCCGGCGGGTGACCGGCGCGACTTCCGTTCTCTCTCGCCGACGCTGGAATTCCGGCGCGTGCTTTCCACCCGTCTGGATCTCGGGATCGCCGCCGGCTATCGCTGGCTGCTGTTCAAGCCCGATCGCGACTTCGACTTCAACGGGCCGACGGCCGGGAT
>DATFXS010000554.1:0-2285 GCA_035315605.1 Polyangia bacterium | reverse complement strand
CCGCCTGACCGCCGCAATCGCCCGCGAAAACGGCGCCGCCGCCGCGCCCCGGCACATCCGCCCTGCGGCGGTGCGCGGGCTCTACGCGATGGCGGCGGAGAACGCGCGCGAAGGCTGCGTGCGCGAAACCTTCGGCGCCGCGACCGCCGCGTTCCAGGCCCGCCACGCCGCCGATCCGCGGCTGCGCGCCGTGATGGCGTCGATCGCGCGCGACGAAGCAAGGCACGCGCTGCTGGCGTGGGAGATCGACGCCTGGGCGCGCGCGGTCCAGCCGTCCAGCGCGCGCCGCCTGACGGCCGAACGCGACGCCGCGGCCCGGACGCTCGAGGCGGAGATCGCTTCGACCTCGCCGCCCGCAACGCTGTCCGATCGATCGCTGGCGCGCGCGCTCGGGTTGCCGCCGCCGCCGGTCCTGCGCCGCCTGGTCGCCGACGCGCGCGGCCTGCTCTGGAACGCGGTCGGCTGACGATCCGCGCGCGCGGCGGGCTAGACTGCGGCCGGACGCCGCGCGATGAGCCTTCGGGAAATCCCTCTCCGGATCTTCGAATGGTTTTCGCGCCGCGC
The DNA here is from genome assembly GCA_035315605.1 of Polyangia bacterium. Taxonomy (GTDB): domain Bacteria; phylum Myxococcota_A; class Polyangia; order Fen-1088; family Fen-1088; genus JADGRB01. The sequence goes on along the minus strand of DATFXS010000554.1, from coordinate 1,721 downwards.
GGCGCTGCGCGAGGCGCGGGCCGCGCTCGCCGGCGTCGGCGACAAACGCGAGGCGGCCGCCCGCCAGGCGCGGTTGCTCTTCGAAGTGGCGGAAGAGACGTCGGCGCCGGGCGAGGACCTGCCGCAGGGCTCGCGCCAGGCGGCGGCGCTGTCGCTCTACCGGCAGGCGACCGAATGGGCGCGCCAGGCGAGCCGCGCCGGCACCGGAGACGCGAACCCGCCAGGCGGCCAGGCCGCGCCCGGGACGCTCGACGCCGGAGACGACGACGTCGCACGCGCCCGCGCCGCCGCCGAACCGTTGATCCGCGAGCTGGACGCCCCGCGCCTCCGGATCGAACGCCTGCTGATCCAACGCTGGTCGCGCCTGGCGCTGCTCGGCGCCGCCGCGCTGCTGCTGGTGATCGGCGGCCGCATCCTGACCCTCGGGCCGGATCTGGCGGCCGGACGGCCGTTCCGCCTCAGCTCACGCTGGTCGGGCTTCGACGCCTGCGTCGCGCGCAACGGATGCAACGGCCTCGCGTACTACACCGAGACCGAGGACAACCCGTGGGTCGAGATCGATCTCGGGGCGCCGCGGCGCGTGCGGCGCATCGACGTCTTGAACCGCGACAACGGCGCCGCCGACCAGGCGACGCCGCTGGTCGCGGAGCTGAGCACCGATCGCGCCGCGTGGACAGAGGTGGCGCGCAGCGACCGCAACTTCGGAAGCTGGAAGGCCAGCTTCCCCGCCCGGACGGCCCGGTTCGTCCGCCTCCGGGTGCCGAGGCGGAGCGTGCTCCACCTGCAGTCGATCGCGGTCCGCTAGCGACGCCGCCGGCGTACGAGCGCCAGCGCGAGCAGCAACGCCGAGCCCGCCGCACCGAGAGCCGACGGGGTGCCGGCCACGCTACAGCCACCGCCGCCGCCACCGCTGCCTCCGCTGGTGCCGCCCGTGCCAGTCGCGCTGCCGCCCGTCCCGGTCCCGCTGCCGCCCTTCCCGCTCCCGCCCGTCCCGGTGCTGCCTCCCGAACCGCCGCCGCCGCCGGTGCCGGTCGCGCCGCCGTCGGGCGGGATCGTGAACGTGCAATAGAACCCGTTGCAGGTCGCGCCCAGCGAATGGCACTTGCAGTTGGTGTCGGTCGGCGTGCCGTCGGCGGCGGCACACCAGCCGTCGTCGATGCCCGAGGCGTGCGACGTGTTCGGATCGGCGCACATCGCGCCGCCGGAGCTCTTGACGCAGACCTGACCGCCGCAGCCGGTGCCGGGGCAGTCGAGGTCGGTGGCGCAGGGTGTCGTCTGCGCGTACGCGCGACCCGCGGCCAGCACGCCGGCGAGCCCCAAGAGGACGATCCATCGAGTCTTCGGTGCGCGTACGGTCATTTTGTAAACCTCCTTTATCCGCGCGAGACTAGCAAGTCAACCCGCGCCCGCCAAGCAAAGGACGCAGGCGAGCGCCAGCGATTATGATGGTCCGCGAAGGCGACGCCATGACCGGTCTCTCCCTGCTGGTGCCCTGCTTGAACGAGGCCGACAACCTGCCGGATTTCGTGGCCCGCGCGCGCGCCGCGCTGGGCGGCGCCACCGCGGCCGGCGACCGCGCCTGGGAGATCGTCCTCGTCGACGACGGCTCGACCGACGCGACGTGGAGCTGCCTCCAGCGCATGCAGTCGCGGCATCCCGAGCTGCGTGCGGTCCGTCACCCGCGGACCGGCGGGATTCCGGCGGCCTGGCGGACCGGCCTC
>DATFXS010000553.1:0-4519 GCA_035315605.1 Polyangia bacterium | reverse complement strand
CGCCATCGGTGCGGGAGGCGGCGGTGCCGGAGGCGGCGGTGCCGGTGGGGGCGGCGGCGGCGGAGCGGGAGGCGGCGCTTCCGGCTGCGGAACCGCCACGCCGGGGGGCGCCTCCGGAGGCGTCTGAGCCGCCGCTCGGCCCGAAATTGCCATCACAAACAAGACCGCTGCTGAGCAGGTCGATGCCGAACGCGCTGGATTCATGTCGTCTCCTTGGTTTGTTCCCGCGGTTACCCTCGGAGGTCGCCAGCCAGACGTCGCGCAACCTGTGTCGCGCACGTTGCTGGCGCAATTGATCAAGTGCGGAAAATTCTGATTTTCAATCCGTGATCCTTGATTGCACAAACAAGAACGACGGATGCAATGTATGGAGAAGGCGGCGGCGTCCATATAGAACGCCATCGCGAGCTCAGGCGTGCGCCATGGCGGTGCCGCTGGTCACGAGGGCGGATACGCCTCTTAGGGAGGGTCCCCGAACGTCAACTCAGGGTGCGTCCAGTCCGCGATCGTTGATTGCAAACGAGCGAAAGCGACAATGATGATTGCAAACAACACCCGCGCCGCGGAGTTGTAGGGACGATTGCTGCGAGTCCCTGAATAGAACGCAATTGCTGAGTCCGCTGCCGCGAGCGGCCAGACGATCATTCCGCGGACAGCGCGGGTGGCGCGGTGGCCAGCGGATCGCAAAAGCCCGCTGCCGCTCCAGCCGAGGTGCAGTCGCCGGAGGAGATGTCGTTCGGATTGAGGGCCACGCCCACGCAGGTCATGCCGGGCCCGCACCCGGCCGAATTGCACAAGCCGATGCGGGGAGGAAAGTCGATGCAGCGTGGCGCGACGGGCGGCAGGTTCGGATCGTTGCACGGGACGGCCCACGCGCATCCCTGGTACGTCTTGCAGTCGGTCTCGCCCAGCGACTCGCAGTCCGGGTCGCAGGGGAGGTGGTAGGCCCACCCGAAGCTGTCAACACAGGAGGCCATGACCGAGACCATGCCGCATCGAGAGTTGATCTCGAAGGGACCGCAGATGAGATTCAGCGACGGGTCGCAATGCCCGCCCTGCTGGACGACGGAGGTCGCGCAGGTCGGCGGGTTGATGCAGCTGACCTTCCAGGCGCCGGCTATGCAGATCTTGTTGCAGCCGTAGCCGTCCAGCGGACCGCACGTGTCGCCGTTGTGAGCACACGGATCGCCGTTCGCGGCCTGGTCACAAGCGACGCCTGTCGAGCCGCCCGTGCCGCCCGTGCCGCCCGTGCCGCCGGTGTCGGGGGCGCCCGAGTCGGGGACTCCGTTCGCGCCGTTGCTGCACGCCAACGCGGCGAACAAGAGGGGTGTCGCCAACCGGCCCGACGCGATTCTCCCGTTCATGCCTGGTTGGCGATGCAACTTCCGTGCGCCCAACGGGTCCCCGCCGGGTCGCGGAAAATCGCCGGCGCGGCGGGCGCCGCGCCCCCACGGGCATGATCAAGATGTCGCGATCGGCGAGATCAGATCACTGCGAGCGCAAGCAGTTGAACAGCGTCAACGCGGCGTCGGTTGGGACCAACTGGATGAAGAGGTATCCGTCGGTGTCGCCCGAGGCGCCACCGACCGAAGCCAATCCGCCGGGATCGCAATCGAGCAATCCTGCGTCCGTCGAGGCGGAGTAGCTGGTGCCGTCGGGGCAGGTGATGGTGAGAGGATACCCGCCGTTCGTCAGCGTGTTGCCGTTCACGACCAGCTTGAAGTTCACGTTGTCCGTGCTGTCGAAGCGCAGGCACTCGGCTCCCGCGCGCGTCACGCTGAAATGCCAGCCAGGCGGATTCAGGCCAAGCGGAAATTGGACCGGGGCATCGAAGGTGACGGCGACGCCGTCCGGGTACGTGCAGATCGTGTTGTCGGCGTTGAAGGCGCCTATTTGAGTCAACGGCTCGGTGCAGCTCATGGCGGCCTGGAGGGTCGCCTTGAGGCAGTTGTCGCCGGCCAGCCAGGCGCAGTCGAGGACGCCGCTCGGCGGGGCGGATTCCGCGCCGGAGTCCAGCCACGAGCCCAGACGTGAACCCGAGCAACCGACACCCGCCACCGACAACGCCACGCCGAGAACGCCAGCCGCTTTCATCTCGAGACAACGACTACCACACCTACCGGCGTTCGTAGACGACGCCGTCGCTCGCCTCGTGGACCTTGCGGTAGTGCGCGGCGACGAAGCCCGCCAGCCAGGGGAACTTGTCGAGTGGGTACCGCGGCAGGCGAAGCTTCGCGTCGACGTCGACGAAGAAGCGTGGGGTGCTGGCCGCGAGCTCGCGCTCGAAGATCTCCCACGACCCGGGGACGATCCGGCTGGTGGTGTCGGGGTAGACGGGATCGTACGAGATCGAGCCGCCGTAAGGGTGCCCCGTCAGCGGGTACGTGCAGACGTAGCGGGTGGCCGGGTGCAGATTCGCTTCGAGGTAGACGCGCGGCAACTCGCCCCACACGAACAGCTCGTCTCCCGGCGATGCGTGCGCGCGGACGAACCGGCCTGCGTCGCTGCCCTTCGTGCGCGTCGCGAGCCCGGCGGCGTGCAACACGAAGAAGACGATCGCCGTGCCGGCGAGGAACACTCGCATCGCGCGCGGCCGCAGGGGCCACGCGGTGGGGCCCGCCGGTGCTGTGTCATTCGACAGCAGGCGCGCGACGACGGGGGCCGCGGCGATCACCAGGCCGGGCAAGAGCAGGTTGAAGTAGTGCAGATAGAAGCGCCCGCTCGCCGCGACGCCGAGGAGGGCCGTCGCCAGCAACAGCCAGAGGGCCACGCGCTCGGCGGCTTTCCCGGGCTCGCCGCCGTCGCCCTCCCAGGCGACCCACTGTCCGCGCCGCCGCAGGGCCGCCAGCGCCGCAACGACGAGCGGCAGGCAGGCGACGACGAACCAGACGCCCGCGACCTCGAGTCGCTCCCAGAAGATCACGTCCGTCGGACCGTGGGGCATGTCGTGGTGGCCGAAGATCCAGAACATCGCGTCCTTCCAGACGCCCATGCTGCGGATGCGCCAGGCGGCGAACCCGACGGCGGCGACGAAACCGGCGCTGAACGTTGCCGCCTGCGCGACTGCATCGACGAGCGAGAGGCGGCGCGCGCGCCGGTAGGCCGGTAACAATAAATAGAGGCCCAGCGCGACGGCGGTCGCCGCCGCCGGCTGTTTGAACAGGAAGGCGGCGGCGACCAGCGCGCCCGCGAGCGCCAGGTCCGGCCGCAGCCGCGCGCGGCTCGGCGAGAACGCGATCGCGATCGCCCAGGCGGTCGGCAGGTTCAGCAGCACCTCGCCGTTCCAGGCGAGGTTCGTGTAACTGCCCCAGGCGGCGTAGAGGCCGTACAGCGCCGCCGCCGCGAGCCCCGCGCGCGCGCCAAACAGGCGCCGGGCCGCCACACCGAGGCCGGCCATCGTCGCGAGCGTCCACAGCGCTGCGACGACGTGGACGGCGAACATGTTGTAGCGCCCGGCCACGCGGAACACGCCGGCGTACGCGAGGAACAGCAAGGGGGGCCGGCGCTCGAACGCGTCGACGTACAGCCTGCCGCCGTCGAGCCAGCGCATCGTGACGACCGAATAGACGCCCTCGTCGTTGATGTCGTAGCCATGCAGCATCGCGGGCAGCCGCATGACCAGGAACAGGATCGCGATCGCGATCGCGATCGCGATGCGCGTCGTCCGGCCGTCGTCATGACCCGGACCTGTCGTGGTGCGAGCCATCATCGCGCTCATTGAACCAGGTAGGTCGCGCCGTCCCAGGTGAGCTGCCCGGTCTGCGGATCCAGCCGGCCGAGGAGCGGCGTCGTCGTCGTACTGCGCGTGGCGGTGATCGCCGCGCCGTCACAGGCGGACGGGCCCATCTGGTCCGACGACGCGAACGCCTTGCCGTCGATCAGAGCGCACGTGTCGGCGTACCCCGCGCCCGAGCAACCCGCCGCGGCCAGGACCACCGCCGCAATCGACACCAGGAGCCAGCGCCGCACGTCGTGGATCGTGCCACGAAACGCGCGCCGCCGGCACCCGGGCTACTTCACCTCGACGACCTCGTACATCTGCTTGCCGTCCTTCTCTATCGGCTGGTAGTAGGTCTCGCCGATCTTGACGTACTTGCGGTCGCCGACCGTGACCTCCTTGCCGCCCTCGGGCAAGTGCTCGACGACGGTGCCCGCCTGCGGCGCGACCACCGTGTACTTGCTCTCCTTCTTCTCGTAGTAGGTGCCGCCGTAGTAGTAGGTGCCGGTCGAAGGATCGACGACGGCCGCGCCAGAGGGAAGCGTGGTCACCGTCGCCCCGACCGGCGCCGTAACGACCGTGTAGCCGCTGCTCGCGGGCATGTACCAGACGCCCGCGTTGTAATAGTAGTTGGTGTTGGCCCAGCTCACGGCGATCGCGGTCGCCGCCATCGTCGCCACCGCCGCGCCGAACGGATAGAAGCCGACGCCGAACGCGAACGGACTGTACCGGTGATAGACGTACGTGTTGTGCGCGTAGTAGCGGCGGCCGCCGTACGCGTACGGCGCGCGCGCGTACCCG
>DATFXS010000552.1:0-4572 GCA_035315605.1 Polyangia bacterium | reverse complement strand
GCGGTGAGCGCCGCGGCCAGCGTGCCGCCGAAGCTCCCTTGCAGCGCGGCCGCGAGCGCGATCGTCGGAGCGGTGCCGCGCGGCCCGCCCCCGCGCCGCCGCTCCTCGAAGTAGCGCGCGAGCAGGATGATCCCGAAGTTGATGCCGTTGCCGACGACGATCGGCGCCAGGAACGCGGTGGCGAGGTTCAGATGACCGACGCCGAGGCGCGTGAAGGCGAACGTCGCCAGCGCGCCGAGCGTCAGCGCGCCCAGCAACGCCGCCACGGCCACCGTCGATCGGAAGAAGAGCAGCATGCCAAGCGCGACGATCACCAGCGTGAAGAGCGTCGCCGTCAGCATCCCGCCCAGCAGCGCCTTGTGCTCGGTGGCGTTCGTGACGACGTCGCCGATCAGCCCGAAGCGGACGCCGGCGCCGGCCGACGCGTGGGCGTCGTCCACGATCTTCTGGACGGCCGCGAGCACCGGCGCGTTGCGCGACACCTCACCGGAGGCGAACGGCGTCCGCGCCACGATGATCTGCAGCCGGCCGTCCTTCGAGACGAGCGGCGCCGGATGGTCCGCGCCCGCCTTGGCCGCGTCGAGCTGCTGCTTCAATTCGCGCAGGCGTTCCGCGAACGTCGGCCCGGCCTGCGCGGACGTCTCCGCGTCGTCGTCCAGCGAAACGTACAACGGGTTGAGGCGCGCCTTCCGCCGCGCCAGCTCGTCCCGGACCGCGGTCAGGTCCTCGGTCGGTGCCAGCAGGTGGCGGTGGTCCCAGGCGAAGCGATCGCGGGCCGCGCTGTCCGCCGCGACGCCGAGCAGCGTTCCGGCCGGAAGCGCGTTCAGCCGATCGCGCACCAGCCGCGCCGCCGCCTCGCGCGCGCCGGGGTCGTCCGCGTCGATCGCGACGACAATCGTCCCGAACACCTGGGCCCGGGCCTCGAGCGCGTGGAGATCGCGCACCGACTGCGTCTGCGGCGGCAAGAGGTAGGACATGTCGCCGCGCAGCGGGAGGCGCGCTGCGATCGGCGCCGCCACCAGGCCGACGACCAGCGCCGACCAGAGGATCGGCGCGCGGCGCCGTGTGGCCCAGCGCGCCCAGCGGGCGCCGATTCGGCGATCTTCGTGAGGCGACGGGACGCGTTGCATGCGCCGCCTTTGTGCAGCGGCCATGCCATCGAAAAAGCCGTCCCGCGCGCCCGCCGCGGTGGCTTCGGTGTCGAATTACGAACGCCTGACGCGCAGAAGCTGTCGATCGCGGGCGCGCCAGGCCGCGGATCGCGCGCATGGTCCCACCCGCCGCCGGCACGCACTTTGCCCCTCTGCGTCGACATGCCCACCCCTTCGCGTTCCTTAGGCTTCGTTTCGATCGTCACCGCCGTGATCGCCGCCGCCGGCTGCGATCCGGGAGCGAACGAGCCCCCCGAGCCCTTCGGCCTGGCGTCGATCCAGTCGGTGCAGCTCTACGTCCAGCACGGCGGCGGCAACATCAACCTCTCGATGGTGGCCGAGCTGACGCCGGTCGACGCGGGGGTGTGCCCGCCCCTCGCGCAGGGATTTACCGCCACGGTCAACGGCACGCCGATGCCGCTCTCGCTCTACGACTTCAGCGACGCGATCACGTTCACCTGCCAGATCCACGAGCTGGATGGTGGGTTGACGCTGCCCGAGACCGACGCCCCCCTGCGCCTCGAATTCAGGCAAGGCACGCGCACCGCGGTCATGACGATCGCCAGCCCCCGCTGGCCGACCATCGGACCCGTCACGCTGTCGCGCGCCTCGGTGCCAGCGGGCGAGACCTTCACCGTCGACGTCGCCGTTCCGGACGGCGACGCGCTCACGAGGCAAGTGCTCGCCCGTCCGTACGTCTGGTACCCGTCGGTCTGCCCGCGCGACAAGCCCGACTGCCGGCCCGGCGAGGGCTGGCAGGGCCTCACGCCCAGTGACTACGGCACGAGCGACAGCGCGGTCTGGTTCGACGTCCCGGTCGACCCGCTGATCGACCACGGCGAGAAGCTGCTGCAGATCATGCTGTCGTCGGACGTCTCGTTCGCCCTGACGATCCAGGAATGCTCCGGCCTGCCGAGCTGCTTCGGGACGAACCGGAACGACGCCACGATCACCTTCGGGCCGTTCGACTTCGACGTGCTCTAGCCCGGTCAGAAGCGCCCGACCAGCGACAGCCCGCCGCCGCTCCGCAGCGGCGTGAACGCGACGCTCGGCGTGCTGGCGGTCCGAGCCGGGATCTGGTCACGGCCGAGGACGGAGGCGTCAAGAATCATCGCCGTCAGCGCGCCGAGGGAAAACGCGGCCGCCGCGGGCCCGATCGTGCACCCCTCGTGATCGTACTCGTACTGCCCGCACGAATCGGCCGCGACGCCCATTGCGATTCCTGCGGCGATGAGCGGTGCCCCGAGCCGCAACGCGAAGCTGATGCCCGCAGTCTGCCAGTGGCCATGAGCGGCGTGAATGGCCGGTCCGCCGAACAAGAACGCGCTGCCGCCGATGAGCGCGGCGCGCAGGGCTGCGGCGTCGTCGTCATGGCCGGCGCTGGTGGCGGCCACGATCGTCAACGTCACCGCGCCCACGTCGGCGAGGAGCGTCTGCCAGCCGTACCATCGCGTTTCCGTTGGCGCGGCCGGCGCGGGCGCAGGCGCCGGCGCGAAGGGCGGCGCGGCCTCGGGCCAGGGCACCGGCGCCGCGGGCGGCGTCTGCGCGTCCGCCGCACCGGCACGCAGCGCGAGCCCACAAATGATCGACCAGGACGCCACCTTCGATGAGCGCATGGCGCGGCTAAGAGCAATCGCGAGGCCAGAACTCGGCGCGGCCAGTGGCTGGCCGCATCGCCGCGGAAGCTGAAGGCGTCGCCGCCGGAACGTTCAATCGTCGAACGTCGCCGAGTCGCTGGCCTGAGAGACTCCGCCGCCGTAGCTCTCGGTGGCGATGTACCAGCTCGTGCCGGCGCAGACCGGTTGACCGGTGTCGGGATCGGCGACGCTCCGGCGGCGAATGAGACAGCATGCCTTGACGATGGCAGCACGGCAGGCAGCGTCGTCCGTCGGGCCCAGGCCCACCGCCTTGATGGTCGTCTTCGGCCGGGTGATGACCACCTCGGCGTGGAAGGCCGCGCCTCCGCCCGAACGCGGCTGCGGCGATTGCCAGATCCCGTTCGCCGCCCGGCTCCGACACAGCGCCCGCTCCGGCGCCGGCGCCGGGTCGCAGGCCGCGTGCACCGCCGCGTCGCGCGCGCCCTTTTCGGTCTTACCTGTGCCCTCGCCGAACCAGGGCGGGGCGTCGCGGTCCTCCAGGGTGACGTCACACTGACTGACGGGCGGCGGCCGCTGGCCGCCGTCGCCCGCGACACCGGACCCGGCGGCCAACAGACCGCAGATGACGATGGCCAGCGACAGACAGCGCGAGATCGTCATGATCGATCGCGTCGCAAGCTATCCCGCATTTTGAGCGACCTCAACCGCGATCCCTCGGCGACGCGCGGTATATTCCGCCGCTCATGCCCTACGATCACCGAACCGTCGAGCCCAGATGGCAGGCGCGCTGGCGCGAGGCCGGGCTGCACAAGACCCCGACCGATCCGAAGAAGCCGAAGTTCTACGCGCTCGACATGTTCCCCTACCCGTCGGGATCGGGCCTGCACGTCGGCCACTGCGAGGGCTACACCGCGACCGACGTCATCACGCGCTGGAAGCGGATGCAGGGATTCCGCGTGCTGCACCCGATGGGCTGGGACGCGTTCGGGCTGCCGGCCGAGAACTACGCCATCAAGCACGGCGTCCACCCCCGCGTGACGACCGCCGCGGCGATCGCGAACTTCCGCCGGCAGATCGACGCGGTCGGGTTCGCCTACGACTGGTCGCGCGAGATCGACACGACCGATCCCGCCTACCTGCGCTGGACACAGTGGATCTTCCTCAAGCTCTACGAGCGCGACCTCGCGTACGAGGCGGTCGTCCCGATCAACTGGTGCCCGTCGTGCAAGACCGGCCTCGCCAACGAGGAGGTCAGCCAGGGCCGCTGCGAGCGTTGCGGCAGCGTCGTCGTCCGCAAGGACATGCGCCAGTGGATGCTGCGAATCACCCGCTACGCGGATCGGCTGCTGTGGGATCTGGACGAGCTCGACTGGCCGGCCTCCACGGTGGCGATGCAGCGCGACTGGATCGGGCGCAGCGAGGGCGCCGACGTGACGTTCACGACCGCCACGCCCGTCGCAGGGCGCGAGCTGCGCGTGTTCACCACCCGCCCGGACACGCTCTACGGCGCGACGTACATGGTGCTGTCGCCCGAGCACGCGCTGGTCGCCGAGCTGACCACGCCCGCGCAGCAGGCCGCCGTCGCAGCCTATCAAGAGGAAGCGCGGCGCAAGAGCGACCTCGAGCGCACGGACCTTGCCAAGGAGAAGACCGGCGTCTTCACGGGCGCGACGGCGACCAACCCGGTCAACGGCAAACAGATCCCGATCTGGATCGCGGACTACGTGCTGGCGACCTACGGGACCGGCGCGATCATGGCCGTGCCCGCGCACGACGAGCGCGACTTCGAGTTCGCCAAGAAGTTCGACATTCCGATCCTCGAG
>DATFXS010000551.1:0-4945 GCA_035315605.1 Polyangia bacterium | reverse complement strand
GTTGCTCGTCGACACGACGCGCGTGCTGCTGGTGAACATCGGGGGCGAGGTCCGCGCCTACGAGGACAGCTGCCCCCATCGGGGCGTCGCGCTCAGCTGCGGCACGCTGGAGGCCGCGTCGGGGACGCTGACCTGCGCGATGCACCTGTGGCAGTACGACGCGCGCACCGGCAAGGGCAAGAACCCGCGCGGCGTCGCCCTGCGGCAGCTGCCGATGAAGGTGGAAGACGACGGGATCTGGGTGGAGGTCGACGGTGAACCCGCCAAGTGATGCAGCCGACCGACGGGACTGGGTGGGGCCGGTCCTCAAGGCGGGGCCGGTCGCCGACGTCGTGATCGCGGCAATCCGCGAGCTCAACGCCCCCGTCGAGATCGTCGACCGCGGATCGTACCTGCGCGTCCTGTGCGCGCGCCGCTGCCGCGTCACGCGCGACGCGCTGGAACGCCATCGCGGCGCGGCGTTTCGGTTGCCGGGCGATCTGGAATCGGTGATGCCGTCATTCAAGGGCCGGCTGTCGTTGACCGAAGAGGAGGCCTGCTGGGATGCGTGAAGCGCCGCATACCTACTGGCACCTCGAGGCGGCGCGCCGCGTGCCGACCGACTACGAGATCGCGACCTCCCGGTTGCTTTACTACGTCGGGCGCGGCTTCGAGGTCGACGTTCCGCTCGGCGACTGGTATCGGCGCCACCAGGCGGGGTCGAGCCTGATCGGCGATGACTGGGATCGCTTCGCCGACCCGCGCGAGACCACCTACGCGAAATACGTGGCGTTGCAGCAGGCCAAGGAGGCGCACGTCGACGGCCTGCTGCGTTCGATCGAGGACGGCGACTACGATCGCAAGCTGGATCCCGCCTGGCTCGACGCGCTCGAGCGCTTGCTGCCGCCCTTGCGCTACGTGTACCACGCGCTGCAGATGATCGCGGCATACGTCGGGCAGATGGCGCCCGGCGGCCGCATCACGATCGCGGCCGCCCTGCAGGCCGCCGACGAGATGCGCCGGGTCCACCGCCTCGCGTACCGGATGGCGATGCTGCGCCGGCTGCGGCCCGGCTTCGGGGACGGCGGCAAGCAACTGTGGGAGCGCGATCCGGCGTGGCAGCCACTGCGCAAGCTGGTCGAGACGCTGCTGGTGACCTGGGACTGGGGCGAGGCGTTCGCCGCGCTCAACCTGGGCGTCAAGCCGGTGCTCGACAGGTTCTTTCTCGGCGACGTGGCCGATCGGGCGCGCGCGCGCGGCGACTACCTGCTGGGTGGGATCTTCTTCTCGTTGGGCGAGGACGGCGCCTGGCATCGCGCCTGGGCGCAGGCGCTGGCCGAGGTGGCGGCGGCGTCGGATCCGGGCAACCGCGATCGGCTCGCGGGCTGGGCCCGGACGTGGAGCGACCGCGCGGCGGAGGCGATCGCGCCGCTGGCACGCGAGCTCGAGGTGACGCCGTGAGTGGGCCGTCGCGCGAGCGGCTCGAGCAGCAGATCGGGGAGATCGAGAGCCGCTTTCGAAACATGGCCGACGCGGCGCCGGTGTTGCTCTGGATGTCGCGTGAGGACGGCATGTGCACGTTCTTCAACCAGACCTGGCTGAACTTCACGGGGCGCTCGCTGGAGGAGGAATGGGGGATCGGCTGGGCCGAGGGGGTCCACTTCGAAGACTTCCAGCGCTGCATCGACACGTATGTCGACGCCTTCAACGAGCGCCGGGTATTCGAGATGGAGTACCGACTGCGCCGCGCCGACGGCGCGTACCGCTGGATCCTGGATCGCGGCACGCCGCGCTATACGCCCGACGGGACGTTCGCCGGCTACATCGGCTCGTGCGTCGACATCACGGAGCGCAGGCAGCTGGAGGTGGATCTGCGCAAGGCGGTCAAGGTGCGCGACGAGTTCCTGTCCATTGCCTCGCACGAGCTGCGCACGCCGCTGACCTCGTTGAAGCTGCGGGCGGAACGCCTTTACCAGCATGCGGTGCGGACGGACGCGACCGTCTCGCTGGACGCCGGACGCATCGGGCGCGACGCCGAGGCCGCGCTGACGCAGGTGCTTCATCTGGTCAAGATGGTCGACGTCCTGCTGGACGTGTCGCGCATCGCCGAGGGACCGCTGACGCTGGATCGCGGGGAGCTGGAAGTCGGTCCGCTGGTGGCGGGCGTCGCCGACCGGATGAAGGAGCCGGCGTCGTCCGCCGGCAGTCCCATCCGGATCGACATCCGCGGCAGCGCGGTTGCGCGCTGGGATCGATTTCGCATCGAGCAGGTCGTGACCAACCTGCTGTCGAACGCGATCAAGTACGGCGCGGGCCAGCCGGTCGACGTCGTCGTCGACCGGCACAACGGCAGCGCGCGGATCGCGGTCACCGATCGCGGGCCCGGCATCGAAGAGCAGCACCACCCCCGCCTGTTCGAGCGCTTCGCGCGCTTCGCCCCCGCGCGCCACTACGGGGGCTTCGGCCTGGGGCTCTGGATCGCGCGGGTGATCGTGGAGGCGCACGGCGGCACGATCGGTGTCGACAGCCGGCTGGGGGAGGGCGCCACCTTCGTCGTCGACCTGCCCCTGACCTGACGCCCGCCTGATCGCCGGCGCGCGCCCACTGTCAGCCGTGGTGGTGCTTGGTCCCGCTCTTGGCCTGCTTCTTCGGCTTCGCCTTCGCGCTCTCCGCCTTGGCCGGCTTGCTCGGCTTGCTCGGCTTGCTCGGCGCCTCCGCCTTCTCGGGCTTGGCGTCCGCCTTGGCCTGGGCCTCGGCCTCGGCGACGCGCAGCTTCGACTTCGCCATCGCCTTCGGATCCAGCGACGGCGTCAGCAGGATCTCGATGCGGCGGTTCCGCGCGCGGCCGGCCGAAGACTTGTTGCTGGCGATCGGGTGGTACTCGCCATAGCCGGTCGCGACCAGGTTCTTGGCCGGGACGTTCGCCTTCTCTTGCAGGAAGCGGACGACGTTCACCGCGCGCGCCGTGGACAGCTCCCAGTTGGTCGGGAACTGCGGGGCCAGCTTCTCCGAGATCGGGTGGCTGTCGGTGTGCCCGGAGACCTGGATCTGCTTGTCGTCCATGGTCGCCAGCACGGCGCCCACGCGTGAAAGCACGCCCTCGCCGCGCTTCGAGATCACCGCCTCGCCCGAATCGAACAGGATCTTGTCGACGAGGTCGACGCGCAGCCGGCCGCCGCTCTGGGACAGCCGGATGTCGCCCTTCGCGATCTCGTCCTTCATCTTGTCTTCCAGCTTGTCGTACGTCCCCTTCAGCTGTTCCAGCTCGCCGGTCTTCGCCTGGACGTCCTTCGACAGCTCCTCCTTGTCCTTGGCGAGCTCGGCCTTCTCGCTCTCCAGCTTCTCGACCTTGCCGGCCAGGTCCGTCTTCTCGGCCTCCGCCGCCTGCGCGCGCCGCGTCGCCGCGTCGGCGTCCTGACGCGCGTGCTGGCGACCCTGGTGCAGGTAGTAACCGCCCGCGGCCGCGCCGGCCAGCGCCAGAAACGCGACGACCCAGGGGCCGTTGGACTTCGGTTTCAGCGCCAGGTGCGCCGACGAAGGATCGAAGTTGGGGTTGTAGCTCATTACGTGATCAATCTTACCCCTTTGCAGCTCCGCTGGGCGTGCCGTGTCGGAAGGGCATGTCTCAACCCGCCCCTGAAAAATCCGATGGGGCAACTGAAAACGGAGGAGCTTGCATGATTTCGCGTCGAGGTTCGGAACTGCTATTGGCACTGGCGATCACGATGACGGCGGCGGGTGGCTGCCGAAAGATGTCGACCGGCGACGACGAAACCGGACAGATCGGCAACGCGGTCGGCGAGGCGATGGCCAGCCTCGACGAATCCGTTTCGGGCGGCAGCGCGACCGCCATGCTGCCGCTGCCGTTGCCTTTCAAGCGCACGCCCGACCAGCTGAGGGGCCCGATGTGGCGCCGCGCGATCGACGCCGTGATTCCGTCCGCCTACGCGGCGGACGCGAAGAGCTGCTGGACGCCGATGTTTTCGGCCTGCAGCGGCAGCCAGCGGACGAAGGACTACGGCAGCTGCAACCTCGGCCTGGCGACGCTGTCGGGGACGGTGACGCTCGACTTCACGAGCCCGCTCTGTCTCATCGCGGCCGACGGCGATGCGGTGACCCGGACGGCCGATCTGACGCTGACCGGTCTTTACGGTGGCACGCTGCAAGTGACGGCGCCGGGCGGCGGCCAGACGCTGACCCGGACGGCGAACGGATTCACCTACGCTGTCGGCGGCATGGAACGGGTGCTGACCGGACCGGGCGGCCGGAAGATCTTCGACATCGCGACGTCGACGACCGCGCCGATCGTCGTGACGGGCAGCTCGCGCGCTGACCTGACGATCGTGTCGGGCAGCTTCGTCATCGACCACAAGCTCGCCGGTTACACGGTGACGCTCACCGCGAACAACCTGGCCTGGACGAGCACCTGCAACTGCGCGTCGTCGGGCACGCTGACCGGTATGGTCGCGGGCGGCAAGCACGACGGCAAGACCGCGTCGGTGATGATCACCGCGTGCGGCGAGGCCGAGGTCACCCTCGACACCGAGACGGTCAGCGTCTCGCTCGATCGCTGCGCAACGACGATGTAAGTATCGGCGGGTGACCGCCGCGTTCGAGATCCGCACGCCACGGCTTTTGATCCGGTCGTGGCGTGATGACGACTTCGAGGCGTTCGCGGCGATGAACGCCGACCCGCGCGTGATGGAGCTGTACCCGAGCGTCCTGTCGCGGGAGGAATCGGAGGTCCGATTCGCGCGCGGCCGGACGCGCATGGCCGAGCGCGGCTACGGCTTCTGGCCGGTCGGGGTGGTGGGCGGCGCGCCCTTCATCGGCATGGTCGGCCTCGCGGATCCGGACTTCCCCGCGCGCTTCCAGCCCGCCGTCGAGATCGGCTGGCGTCTGGCGGCGGAGCACTGGGGGCGCGGCTACGCGACGGAGGCGGCGCGGGGCGTGCTGGCGTACGGTT
>DATFXS010000550.1:0-15711 GCA_035315605.1 Polyangia bacterium | reverse complement strand
CTGAATGCGCAGCAGGGGTACATCTTCTACCTCAACGACGCGCAGGCGATGGCGAACGGCAAGTCGTCGTCGTACCCGTTGCAGCTGACCACCGGCTTGCGCGGCCTTTTGACCGAGAAGACGTCCGCGATCCTGGCGCTCGGCTACACGAACGGCTTCTACGCCAACGGTCCCACGACGGGCGGCTTCCTCGGCAGCTCGTACGCGGAGCTGGCGTTCACGCTGCGTCCGACGATGCTGAGCCGGATCGTCGCGGGCTACCGGCACGACTTCACGAACGCGGTCATCGCCTCGTTCTCGTACAACGACACGGGCTATGCCTCGTACGTCCAGCAGATCGCCGGGCGTCTGGCCCTGGACCTCTCAGGGCGATACGTGCACCGGAGATACCAAGGGGATTTCGTCGATTCGAGCCAGGGGCCGACGCCGGCGATGCCTAACCAGCCGCAGCGTGTCGACGACTTCATCCAGGGCGGCGTCTCACTGGACTACTTCGTCCGAAACTGGATCTACGCCGGCCTCGCTTACTCGGTCCTGTCGAACAGCAGCAACATCGCGTCGGTCGAATATCTGAAGCAACAGATGTTTGTCCGGCTGGGCATCACGTATTAGAGTCGCCCGATGCGCTGGTGCCGTACAGGCCAGGGCCGATGCTTGCTGTCGGCCGTCGTCTTCGCCGGCCTGGCGAGCGTGATCGGCTGCGCCACCGCGCATCATTCCCCGCCGCCGTCAGCCGAGGCGAGCGAGCCCGCGGATCGGGTCGGCATCGACGACACCTTCGACGTGCGCGTGTATGGCGAGTCGGAGCTGAGCGGCACCTTCCGTGTCGCGACCGACGGCAACGTCGATTACCCGCTGGCGGGCCGGATCACCGTGGTGGGCCTGCGCACCGGCGAGATCCAGCAGCTGATCGTCGCGCGCCTCAAGGATCGCTATCTGAAGGATCCGCAGGTCGTCGTCACGATCAAGGATCGAAACAGCCAGAAGATCTCCGTGCTCGGTCAGGTGGCCAAGCCGGGCCAGGTCGCGTACTACCCGAACATGACGATCGTCGACGCGATCGCCAACGCGGGTGGTTTCACCGGGATCGCCGCGAAGAATTCCGTGAACCTCCGTCGCGAGGTCGGCGGCAACATCCAGACCCGCATCTATCCGGTCGCCGATATCAGCGAAGGTCGCTCCCCCAACGTGATGGTTTTGCCTGGTGACGTCCTCGTCGTCGACGAACGGGTATTCTGAGGCGGCCGGTTCGGCCGCGCCGTTCGCACCGGCGTTAGAGGGCAGCCACCGCCGCGGCCGCGGCCGCCGCTCGCGGCTCGGCCGGGTGCTCGCCCGGGCAGGGGTGGGACTCTGTGTCGCGGTGATCGTCGCCGCGCCGCTCGTCGCCGGGGGCGTGCACCGCCCGACGCTGATGCTGCTGTTCGCGGGCGCCTTGGCGAGCGTGTTGCTGTTCGCGATCGGGATCGGGATGCAACGGCGAACCGCCCGGATGAGCGCCGCGGTGCTGTTGCCGGCGCTGTTCGTGCTGTTGCCGCTGCTGCAGTCGGTCCCTCTGCCGGTCGGCGTGCGGCGCGTGCTCGATCCGGCGGGGACCCGACTGCTGGTCGAAGACGCGCTGGAACCGCCGGCCGCCTGGCCGATGAGCCTCGATCCGCCGCTGACGCGCGCCCACATCGGCACGGCCGCCGCCGTTCTGGTCGCGTTCGTGATGGCGTTCCACCTCGCCTCCGGTCAGAAGCGACGGCACCTCCTGCTTCGCACCATCGGGCTGACGGGGATCGCGGCCGTCGTCATCGGCGTCAGCCATCGCATCGCGCGGGCGACCGAGATCTACGGCGTCCTGAAGCCGAGCGGGCACAGCCTTCTCATGGGGCCGTTCGTGAACCCCAATCACAACGCCGAGTTTCTCGAGCTGGCGGCATTCGCCTGCCTGGCGTGCGCGTTCCTGCGTCCCACCGCGCTGAACCGCGTGGGGTGGACGCTGGGGATGATCTTCTGCGCGGCGGGCGCGGCGGCCACGCTGTCGCGCGGAGCGGTCGTCGCGTTGTTGGTGGCGATGCTGGTGTTCGTGGGCCTTCGCATCCTGACGACCCGCCGAGAGGCTCAAGGCCAGCAGCGCTCGTCGGTCTTGCTCGGGGCCATGCTGCTCGGGGCCGTCGCCATCGCCGCCATCGGTTTTGGCTCCGCCCAGGTCCTCGATCGGTTCCGCTCCGAGGCGCTCGCGTCGAACACGCGGCTCGATCTGTGGCGAGACAGCTGGCACGTCATCCAGGCGCATCCCCTCGGGATCGGTCGGGGCGCGTTCGATCGCGTCTATCCCGTCTACCGCACGCTGAAGACCGCGACGACGATGCGGTTCACGTTCGTCGAGAACGAGGCGCTGCAATTTCTCATCGACGGCGGGTGGCTGTTTCTGGTCGCCGTCATGGTGGGATTCGGCGCGCTCGTCTGGCACGTCGCGCGCAAGGGTCGCCACGATCTCACTGAATGCGCGCTGGTCGCGGGCGTCGTGGCGGTGCTGGCGCACAGCACCCTGGACTTCGGCCTGGAAACGCTGGGTGTCGCGGTGCCATTCGCCGTCGTGCTGGGCACGATGCTGGGCCGGATGCGGACACCGTCGCTGGAGAGGGCGAAATTCAAATGGTCGGTCGCCGCGTTCGCGGGCGCCAGCCTGGTCATCGGGATGGCGTCGGTGGCGCACGGCAGCTATGACGACTTCGACAGGCTGCTGAAACGGTCCTCGGGGACCGAGGCGACGCGCGATCTCGTCACGCGAGCGGAGCGCGTGCATCCGACCGATTACTTCTACGCGCTGACCTACGCGCGCCTGCAGCCGATCAAGGCGCCGGGCGGTGGCCCTTCACCACGGTTCCACGCCCTCAACCGGGCGCTGGTGCTCTGCCCGTCGTGCGAAGCCGTCCACGTCGAGGTCGCACGCAACCTCTGGTCGTTGGGTCTGCGCAGCCAGTCCCTGCTCGAATGGCGGACCGCCGTCGACATTCAGCCGAAGCTGCTGCTGCCCAGCCTGCGCGAGCTGTTCGGGGCCGGCGCCAAGGCGGACGATCTGGTCACGGTCGCGGCGCTCGACGCCAACCGGATGATCGAGGTCGCCACCTTCCTCGGCTCGGTGTCCCGCCTGGACGAGGCGATCCGGGTTCTGGATCGGGCGGAGGCCGCGGGCGTGTCGCCGCGCGAGCTGCTGATCGCCCGCGCCGCGTTCGCGGTGAAGGCGGGCGATGACGGCGCCGCCGCCGCCGCGCTGGCGAGGGCGCGCGCCCAGGCGATCCGCGATCCACGTCTCGAGATCGTCGACGCGCAGCTTCATCTGCGGGCGAAGGACGAGCGCGCGCCTGACCAGGCCCTGGCGGTGCTCGACGCCGCGGCGACCCAGTATCCCGACAACCTCGACCTGCAACGGATGCGCGTCGACGTGGTGATCACGTACCGCAAGTGGCACGCCGCCGAGCGCGCGCTCGAGGGGCTGAAGCTGGCGCTGTTCCAGGGTCACCTGTCGATCGCCGAGGCGCACGTGGCGGCGGCCCGCATCGCCGCCCAGATGTCGCGCTGGAACCAGGCGCTCGGTGAATACAGGATCGCGCTCGCCGACGAGTCGTGGAACGCGGGGCTGTGGATGGAATACGGCCGCGCCGCCGAATCGGCGGGCCGTTCGCTGATGGCCCGCGAGGCCTACACCGAGGCAGCCCGGCGCGCGCCGAAGAATCCGGAGGTCTTGCAGGCCATCCGCCTTCTCGACGATCGGATGCTGAGGCTACGGGGCGCCAGCTCTGGTGCGACGCCATGAAGACGGCCTGGTACTTCCTGCTCGTCGCGGCGATCTGTTTCGAGGGGCTCGGCCGCAAGTACCTGCCGCAGGTCCCGAACTTCGCCTTCTACTTCTCGAAGGACGTCGTGCTGCTGTTCGGCTACCTCCGTTTTCGCCGCCCGGCGTACATCACCCAGGTCAACAGCTGGCTGTATCGCGGGTTCAAGGCGTTCTGGGTCGTCGGGTTCGCCTGGACCGTCCTGGAGCTGTTCAATCCCGAGCAGTCGTCGGCTCTGCTCGGCGCGCTCGGCATGCGCGCCTACTGGCTGTGGTGGGCGGCACCTCCGATCATCGCCAACATCCTGGATGACGAGACGGAGAAGCGACGGGCCGTCTACGTCTTGCTGGGAGCCGCGGCCGTCGTCTCCGTCTTCGCGGCCATCCAGTTCGCGCTGCCGGCAACCTCGCCGCTCAACGCGTACGCGCCCGTCCAAGGCGAGGAGGTCGCGACGGCCGTCGTGGCGTCGACCGGCCGCAGCCGCGTCGCCTCGACCTTCAGCTACGTGAGCGGGTTTTCGGATTTCAACATCCTGATTCCGACGCTGATCATGTCGTTCGGCCTCGACGCCCGCGACAAGCGCTTGCGGAGAGCCGCGTTCATCATCACCTGCCTGGCGGCGGCCGTGGTGCCGATGTCGGGTTCCCGGTCGTCCGTCGTGCTCGGATTGGCGGTGTTGGTGATCTCCGTCTGGAGCGCCGGCCTCCTGTTCACGCGCATCGGGCGCCGCATCCTCGTGGGCGGTGCGATTGCCGGCGTGCTCGCGGTGGCGGTGTTTCCGGAGGCGTTCGTCGGCGTGCAGAGCCGGTTTCAGAACCAGGAAGAAACGGAAGGGCGCTTTGTTCAAGTCGCGGCCACGGCCCTGCCGCCGCTCGCGCTGGCGACCTATGACTATCCGGCCTTCGGGCTGGGAACGGGGATGTTGCAGAACGCCCGCGCCGCCATGGCGATCCCGATCAAGTACGAAGTCGAGGTCGAGGCCGCCCGCTACCTCGTCGAGATCGGCGTGATCGGATTCGTGCTGATCTGGCTGACGAAGCTCGGTCTCGCGGTCGCCCTCGCCAGGGCCTACTTCGTGTTGAAGCGGGCGGGGCGCCGCGGCGCGGCCGCCGCCGCGCTGTCGTACTCATTCTTGACGCTCATCGGCAACATGGCCTTCGACCACATCTGGCAAGCGCTGTTCTTCCTCGGGTGCGGCTCGATCCTGGCCGAAGTCGTCTCGGTCATGCGCGAACGCGCGGCGGCGACTGTCACCGCCAGTGGTGGCGCCCCGGTGACGGGCGGCGCCGTCGCCGCGGCATGAAAATTCGTCGCTCCCGCGCCAGGACTGTGACGCCCAACCGTGGCGCTTTCCCCGCAATTGAGCTAATTTACCCGCCTTCTCGGGAAAGGTCGTTGACGTGAATTCGCCTCAAGATCTCAGCGTCGGCGAGCTGCTGGGCGACGCCGGTTCGAAGATCGATTTTCGAGCCTACTGGCGGACGATCCGCAAGCGCTGGCCCTTCGTGGTGCTGTCGGTGCTGGTCGGGACCGCGATCGCGTTCGTGGTCACCTATCGGGAGCCCAAGGTCTACGAATCGACCTGTCAGGTGATCATCGAGCCGCAGGCGCCGCAGGTGCTGCCGGGCGCGAAGGACGTCGTCGAGCTGGGCACGGGGTCGTACTGGGCCGACCGGGAATTTTACGAGACGCAGTACCGCATCATCCAATCGACGGCCGTCGCCCAGCGCACCGCCGAGAAGCTGGGTCTGCAATACGATCCCGACTACGGTCCGGTCCAGCAGACGAACCGCAACCTCGCCGACCTGGGACGCGCGCTGGCGGGGCAGGTCTCGGTCAAGGCGCTCAAGGAGTCCCGCGTCGCGCTCATCACCGTCACCGACAGAAAGCCGCAGCGGGCGGCGCTGATCGCCAACACGCTCGCCGACACGTACATCGAATACAACCTCGACTACAAGCTGGAGGGCGCGCGGACGGCGATGGCCTGGCTGGCCGAGCAGGAGGCCGAGCTGAAGACGCAGCTCGAGAGCTCCGAGATGAAGTTGTACCAGTTCAAGAAGGACCGGAACCTGCTCGCGGTCAGCCTGGACGACAAGCAGAGCATGTTGAGCCAGAACCTCGCCAGCGTGAACACCAAGCTGACAGAGCTGCGGATTCACATCCTGGAACAGGACGCGAAGCGGCGAATGATCGAGCGGGCGCGCAACAACATCGCCGAGGAAGAGACGCTGCCCGAGATCCGCGCGAACAACAACATCAGCTCATTGCGCGGCTCGTTCGTCCAGCTCGCGAAAGAATACGGTGACCTGTCCTCGAAGTACGGCCCGGAACACCCGCGCATCAAGGCGATCACGGCGCAGATGGACAGCATCAAGAAGGCCTACCAGGAGGAGATCGACGGCGTCCTGGCTTCGTTCGAGAAGTCGTATCAGCAGATGCTCGACAACGAGCGATCGCTGAAGACGATGATGGACAAGGAACGTAAGGACGCGATCGAGCTCTCCAAGATCGAGGTCGACTACAAGCCGCTGCAGCGCGCCGCCGAACAGAACACCAAGATGTACGGGCTGATCGCGAGCCGGCAGAAGGAGATCGACACGACCGGTCCCATGCGGGCGAACAACGTTCGCGTGCTGGAGCGGGCGACGGAGCCCGGGATCCCCGTGCGGCCGAGGCCGCTGCAGAACCTGATGATCGGCCTGCTGCTGGGTCTCGCCACCGGTATCGGCCTGGCGTTCGTGATCGAGGCGCTGGACAACACGCTGAAGACGCAGTCCGACGTCGAGCAGTTCCTGGGCGTTCCGGTGCTGGGTCTGGTTCCGATCATCGGCAAGGCGCCGGCCGGAGAGCAGGAGTCGGACGACCTGCGCGATCGTGATCTCGGGGTGTTCCTGGACCCCAAGTCGGTCGCCGCGGAGTGCTGCCGATCGATCCGGACGAACATCCTGTTCATGTCTCCCGACAAGCCGATGCGGATCTTCGTCGTCACGAGCCCGAGCCCACAGGAAGGAAAGACGACGACCGCCATCAACCTGGGCGTGACCATGGCCGAGGCGGGCGGACGGGTCCTCCTGGTCGACACCGACATGCGCCGCCCGCGGCTGCACAAATCCTTCGGCGTCCCCAATCAGACCGGCATCTCGACGGTCACTGTCGGCAAATCGACCATCGAGGAGGCGATCAAGCGGACCGACGTGCCGAACCTCGACGTCTTGCCGTGCGGACCGGTGCCGCCCAACCCGTCGGAGCTGTTGCACACCGACCGTTTCGCGCACGTGCTGGCCGACTGCGCGAAGCTCTACGATCGAATCATCCTGGATTCGCCGCCCACGTCGGCGGTCACGGATCCGGCGGTGCTCGGCAACCTGTCCGACGGCGTCGTTCTGGTCGTGAAGGCGGGCGAGACGACGCGAGACGCGGCCATGCACGCCCGCCGACAGCTCGGGGGCGCCAAGGCCCACCTGTGCGGCGTCATCGTCAACGCGATCGACTTCTCGAACCCGGCTTACGGCTACGACTACTACTACCGGAACTACTACCGGTACGGGTACACGTACGGCAGCGAGCCGGATCAGAAGGCGACCAGCTGAGCGTCGGTCCCGATGGCGACGGCGCTGGTAACAGGGGTGACCGGCCAGCTCGGCTTCTACGTCGCCGAACGTCTGGCCCGGCGGGGCGTGACCGTGTGGGGGTTGGTCAGGCAGTCGACGATCGGCCGCCTCGACGCTGATACGTCGCTGCCCTATCGACCGATCACCGGCGATCTCCTGGACGAGTACTCGCTGCTGTCGATCCTCGAGGAGGTCAAGCCCGCCCAGATCTTCAACTTCGGGGCGCAGAGCTTCATCCCGTCGTCGTGGACGCAGCCAATCCTGACCGCCCAGTACACCGGGCTTGGCGTCGTCCGACTGCTGGAGGCGGTCCGCCGCGCCGCCCCGGACTGCCGCGTCCTGCAGGCCGGATCCAGCGAGCTGTTCGCGGGCGGCGATCGATCGCCGCAGAACGAAGACGCCCCCATTCAGCCGCTCAATCCGTACGGAATCGCGAAGGCGTTCGCGTTCCATACGATGCGCGCCTATCGAAGCCAGTACGGCCTGTTCGCGACCAACGCGATCTTCTTCACCAACGAGTCGTTTCGCCGCTCGCCCGAGTTCGTGTTTCGCAAGGTGACCCGCGCGGTGGCCGAAATCGTCGCGGGCAAGCGGCAGCAGCTGATGCTCGGCAACCTCGAGACCGTGCGCGACTGGGGCTACGCGCCGGAGTACGCCGACCTGGCGATCGATATCCTGAGCCAGGAGCGCGCCGATGATTTTGTCGTTGCGACCGGCGAGGCGCACACCGTGCGTGACCTGGTATCGACCGCGTTCGGCCTGGTGGGCCGCGACTGGCAGCAGTACGTCAGCGTCGACAGCGGCCTGGTCCGCCGCAGCGAAGCGGTTCCGATCGTCGGCGACGCGGCGAAGCTGGTGCGGACGCTCGGGCGCGGACCCTCGATCAAGTTCGAATCGGTGCTGCGCCTGCTGCTGGCCAACGATCTACGCGCCTTCGGCTGCGACGTCCCGTTCGCAGTGCCGAAAGTCGCGGTCTAGCCGCTCGCGCTCGTCTCAGAGCAGCGCTTCTCCGCCGGGAAGCCTACCGACTAGAGCGCATCTCGTAAATCGCTCCGCTCGCTCAACTCTTCGGCGGGGGCGGGAGGGACGGCTGTTCGGCCGGCCTCCGCGAGCAAGCTCGGAATCCCGTCGGCCGCAACGATCCAAGCGGCCGCCTACGCTCCGGCCGACCGAACAGCCGTCCCTCCCGCTCCGTCTCAGAGCAACGCTTCGCCCCGCCCGTAAGCCGCCGATGCTGAATCGGGCCAGACGCCAGACTCAGGTCGACCTACCGGCGGCGCATAGCGAGCGAGGGGTGGCGCGTTGGAGGGGACCCGACGAGAGTTTTTCGGCGCGGGGCGGGGGGAGCCCGCCCGATCGAACGTTTGACGAGCAAAGTAACTTTGCGTAAGACCACGACTCGCCGAAAAAGTCTCGGCGGGGAGGCGGCCGGAGCGACAGGACCCCGCAGCGAGCGGAGCGCCGCCACGCTGAGAACTGACTAGGCCGTCGGTCCGACGCCGGCCACCGGGGTCGTCGCCTTGGCGGGCTGGCTCTCCTGCAGGCCGTCGAGCGCGTTGGCGATGTACTCGCACAGGATGTCGATCGCGATCTCGGTGTCGCGATCGATCTCCCGACGACCGTCGTGCCACTTGACGTCCAGCGTGCGCTCGTCGAGGGTCTTCCCCCCCGGCACCAGGAACTGGCCCTGGAACGGTTCCGGCTCGCCCGTCAGCGGCTCGTCGCTCGTGGCGGCGAAGGCGACGCTTTCGCTTCCCACGCGCAGGTTCATCTCCGTGGCCCCGAACACGCGGGCGGCCTCCACGGTGATCGCCGCAATCTCGTCGATTCGCGCGACCCGTTGCAGGCGGCGGCCCAGAGGCCGGATGGCAGCGCGCAGAGCGCGGTTGCGCTTGCGGTCCGCCGCGGTCGCCGAGACCCGGCTCAAACGCAAAAACCCGAGCGACCGCAGAAATATGAACGCCACCAGCGCCAGGACGACCAGCAGCAGGGCGGCCTGGCTGCTGTTCGCGTAGGTCAGCACCAGCGCGCCGGCGCCCAGCAGCAAGCAGAAGCCATAAAGCACCAGCACGGCCTGGCGATGGGTCAGGCCGGCGGCGATCAATCGATGGTGGATGTGGTCTTTGTCGGCCTGGAACAGCGGCCGCCCGCGCAGAGCCCGGCGCGCGATGGCCAGCAGCGTGTCCATGATCGGCAAGCCGAGGGCGATGGCGGGGATCAACACCGCCACGGCCGTCGAGGCTTTCTGGTTGGTCTGGATCGCCGTGGTGGACAGGACGAAGCCGAGGAACATGCTGCCCGTGTCGCCCATGAAGATCGACGCCGGGTTGAAGTTGTAGAGCAAGAACCCGACGATCGCGCCCGCCAGCGCCGACGTGAACAGCATCATCAACGGATGCCCACGTTGCAGCGACACCAGGAACGTCGTCGTGATGGCGACCAGGGCGACGCCGCTCGCCAGCCCGTCCAGACCGTCGATCAGGTTGACGGCGTTGATGACGCCGACGATCCAGAAGATGGTGAAAGGCAGGCTGACCCAGCCGAGGCTGATCGGACTTCCGAACGGGTTGGCGATCACCTCGATGCGGAAGTCGAGACTGTACAGCAGGCCCGCGACCGCGAACTGGACGAGAAACTTCTTCCAGGCGTTCGCGCCGCGCAGGTCGTCGTAGAGGCCCAGGGCCGCGATGGAGAGGCCGCCGACGAACAGACCGATGACGTGCTCCCTCTCCGCCACGAACAGGTGACCGACGCCGGTCTGGAACAGGAGCAGGCCGACCAGCGGCGCGTAGAACGCGATGACGATGGCGATGCCGCCCAGCCGCGGGATCGGCTTGCCGTGGATCTTGCGCGACGAGCGCGCGTGGTCGAACAGGCCGAAGCGATGCGCCAGCTGCCGGACGATGGGGGTCAGGATCGCCCCGCACAGAACGGACAGCAGGAAGGCGACGCCGGCGGTTCTCATGCGGCTAGCTGGTTGGGGACGGCCGCGTCAGCACCCAGTTGCCGAGCGCGAGGACGTCCATGTGGGTCTTGAGGTAGCAAGCGAGCGCATCGGCGGGCGTCGCCACGATCGGCTCGTGCTCGTTGAAGCTGGTGTTGAGGACGACCGGCATGCCGGTCTGACGTTCGAACTCGGAGATCAGCGCGTGGTAGCGCGGATTGGTCCCGGCGCTGACGGTCTGCAGCCGTCCGGTGTCGTCGACGTGCGTGACGGCGGGCAGGCTGGCGCGATGCTCCGGCCGGACCTTGTAGACCATCAGCATGAACGGCGACGGCTCGCCGCGTTCGAAGATCTGGCTCGCCTTCTCCTCGAGGACGCTCGGCGCGAACGGCCGGTAGGTCTCGCGGTGCTTGATGCGGGTGTTGAGGATCTCCTTCATGTCCGGCCGCCGGGGATCGGCGACGATCGATCGATTGCCGAGCGCGCGCGGGCCGAACTCCATGCGTCCCTGGAACCAGCCCACGATCTTCCCGGCCGCCACCGCCTGGCTCACCTCGCGATACAGGTCGGCGTCGTCGAATCGCCGGACGACGATGCTCGGGTCCCAGCCGTTGCTGCGGGCTTTTTCGACCGCCGCGGCGATCTCGCGGTCGTCGAAGCCGGGGCCCGCGTAGGCGTCACGCATGACGAAGCGCCGGGGGCGGCCCAGCACCGCGTGCTCGACGTAGAACGCGGCGCCGATCGCGGTGCCGTCGTCGCCCGCGGCGGGCTGCACGAACACGTCGCGGAAGCGGGTGCGCTCGAAGATCTTGCCGTTGGCGACGGAGTTCAGCGCGCAGCCACCCGCCAGGGACAGCTTGTCGAGGCCGGTCCTCGCCTGCAGATCCTCGACGACGTGGAAGAAGATCTCCTCGTAGACGACCTGGGCGCTGTGCGCGATGTCGGCCCACTTGCCGAAGAAGTCGGGATCCTCGGGGTTGCGCGGCGGGCCCAGCAGCTCCTGCAGCCGCGGCGAGTAGACCAGCCCGAGGTGGGGCGCGCCCGTCTCCCACGTCATCTCGACGCCCTCGCTGTGGTGACGGAAGTAGTCGAGGTTCAGCTCGAAGTGTCCGCCCGCCGCCGGTCGAATCACCTGGCGCAGCTTGTCCACGTAGGTCGGCTTGCCGTAGGGCGCGAGGCCCATCATCTTCCACTCCTCGCCGTAGCGATGGAAGCCGAGGAACTGCGTGATCGCCGTGTAGAACAGCCCCGCCGAGTGGGGAAACTCGACGCGATCGATGACGTCCAGCGTCCGATCGCGGCCGATCGCGCGCATCGTCGAGACGAAGTCGCCGAAACCGTCGATCGACAGACAGGCGGCCTGGTCGAAGGGCGAGATGAAGAACGCGCTCGAGATGTGCGACTTGTGGTGCTCGACGGCGTGGATCTTCGCGCGCAGCGCGCGCGCCTCGATGCCCAGCGCCTCCGCGAGGATGTCGTCGATCTTCCGAACCTTGGCGACGTTCGCGAGCCGATCCTTGATCAGCTTGGTCAGCGACGTGCCCTTCTGGACCGCGAACAGGATCTTCTTGTGCAGGTTCGCCTTGGGATCGCGCGACACGGCGACGTGATCCAGCTGGGTGGGTGAAACACCTGCGCTCTCCAGCACCGCGCGGACAGCCAGCGCGGGGAATCCGGCACAGTGCTTGTGGCGATTGAGTCGCTCCTCCTCGATGGCCGAGACCAGCACGCCGTCCACCACCAACGCGGCCGACGCGTCGCCGTGAAAAGCGTTGATACCCAAAATGCGCATGCGGGCCGGAAGTATATAGAAAAGCCTAGGGATTTCGGCTCAAAAGCGGCGCCGTCGGGCGCGTCGCGTTGCTGTCACGCCCGGCGCGACAAACCGCCATCCGAACAGGTTTTTGCGGACGAACGGATACAGTCCGTCCCGTATCGGCGCGGGATGTCGATCACGCCGTCAGTCGGTCCAGGAGCTGGTCAGCGATCCGATCCCAGGCGAGATGGCGCGCGTAGAGGTCGCGCCCGCCCGCGCCGATTCGCGCCGCCAGCGCCGGATCCTGCAGGAGCTGCAGCGTCGCCTTCGCGAACGCCTGTCCCTCCAGACCGGACGCGAACATGACGTTCTCGCCGTCGCGGAACAGCGACGGATCGGTCTCGAGGCCCCGGGTCGCGACGACGGGCACCCCGCTGCCAAGCGCGACGGGCAGCGTGCCGCTGCGGGTGTTGGCGCCGGTGTCCATCGGGAACAGATATGCGGCGAGCTCGGCGATCCCCCGCGCGACGCCCGCCAGCGGCAACTTTCCGGTGATGCGGATCCTGTCGGCGGCCGGGTGCCGCCGGACGCGTTCGATCAGCGCCCGGACCGTCGGTTGGTCGTTCGGGCCGAGATCGCCGATGAACACCAGCTCGGCGCGCGGCACCTGGGGGGCGACGATCGCGAAGGCATCCAGCAGGACGTCCAGGCGCTTGCCCGCTGCGGCGGTCGAGAACAGGCCGATCTTGGGCCGGTCGGGATCGGCGCGATTGGGCATGGGGAGCGCGTTGGCGCCGATCCGGATCACCAGCGGAGCCGGCCGGCCGACGAGACGGCAGAGCGGCGCGAACAACGGCACGCGGCTTTCGGTCGTCACGAAACAGTCGTCGGACGCGGCGATGGTCGCGGCCAGCTGGAGGCGCTGCAGCGCGGAAGCGACCATCAGATCCGGACGCGAGCTCCAGGGAAAGAACGGCTCGTGCGCCACCAGCGACACGCGCGCACCGGCGCGGCGGGCCTGGTGCGCGAGCCACGCGTACGCCGGGCTGCCGAACCGCCACGCGCCCCACATCTGCGCGGTGAAACCCATGATGACGTTGGTCGGCCTTCTGGCCGCGATCGCGGCGGCGAGCCGGCGGGCGACGGCGACCGGCCTCGCGCCGTCGACGCCCACGACCGGGAGCTGGGGCGCTTCGGGATGCGGCTCGGCAGGATTCCACGACATGACCGTGACGTCGTGTCCGCGGCGGCCGAGCTCGGCGGCCAGCCGCATCGAATAGTCGCCGACACCGCAGGTTCGCGGAAAGAAGTTCGGCGACACGATGACGAAGCGAAGGTGACCGGGCGCGGACATGCGGCGAAGCCATTAGAATGCGGGCGGATGGACCGGGCCGCAACCAGGGATCGCCGCGCGGGGTGTCCGTGCGGCTGATGCTCTACTCGCGCGCGTTCGCGCCCGCCACCGGTGGCATGGAGACGTTCGGATTGACGCTCGCCACCACGCTCGCCGCGCGTGGGCATGCGGTGGTGGTGGCGACCGATACGCCGAGCGACGGGCCCGAGCCGCCGATGTTCGAGGTGCTGCGCAGAAGGCCCGTCGCCGAGCTCGTTCGCCGCGCGCGCCGCTGCGACCTGGTGCACGGCAACGGATTCTCGCTTTATGCCCTGCCGATCGCGCAGGCGGCGCGCCGCCCGCTCGTGCTCACGCACGGGGGCATGCAGGCCGCTTGCCTGAACGGCAGCGGTTTTCACCAGGGCCAGCGCTGCGAATACGTGCTCGCGCGCTGCGCGGCGCTGACCCGCCGCGAATTCGGGAGCGCGGCCACGGCGCGCCGCCTGATCCGCCACGCGATGGGGCGCGCCGCCGTCCATCTGGTCGCGCGCAACGTCAGCGTCAGCGACTTCGTGCAGCGCGCCAACGCGCTGCCGCGCGCGGTGACCATTCACAACGTCGCGAACCTGCCTCCGGCGGCCGGCGCGGCGCCGCCCCGGGACGTGAACCGGGTCGCGTACGTCGGCCGTCTCGAGACCGAGAAGGGCCCCGACGTCCTCGTGCGCGCCGCGGCCGCGTGCCGGCGCCGCGGCATTTCCGTCGGCGTCGATCTCTACGGCGACGGTCAGGAGCGCGCGGCGCTGGTTGCGCTCGCCGCCCAGCTCGGCGTCGCCGATTCGGTCGTGTTTCACGGACGCGTGGACCAGGCTGCCGTCGCCACCGCGATGCTTCGGGCGGCGGCGGTGGTGGTGCCCAGCGCCTGCGACGAGGCCTACGGGATCGCCGCCGCCGAGGCGCTGTCCATCGGTCGCATCGCGATCGTCAGCAGCGCCGGTGGACTGCCCGAGGCGATCGACGGGTTGGCGACGGCGTTTGCCGTCGGTGACGCGGACGCGCTCGCGGACCTGATGATTCGCGCGACGCGTGACCACGCCTGGCGCGAAGAGCAGGAAGCGAAGGCCGCGGTCATCGGGCGCGCCTGGACGCCCGAGGCGCAGGCGTCCGCCTACGAGCGCGTCTACGACGAGGCGATCTCCGGTAACGCTCGTCTGCGACCGGCAGGCGAGGTATAGGATCGGCCACCATGGCCGCCGTGCCGACGGACCCGCGAACGCCGCCTGCGCCGTCCCTGCCCGAGCTGACGATCGCGGGCATGCACGACGCCGTCATCGGCGAGTTCTCGTCGCGCGTGCCGCCGCCCGCGCGGGTCGTCGACCTCGGCGCCGGGACGGGCGCCTGGGCCACGCGCCTCGTGGACGCGGGATACGAAGTGGTGGGGGTCGAGCGCGCCGCGGACCGGTTCGCGTGCCAGCGCGCGAAGGTCGTGAGCGCCGACCTCAACCAGAATTTCGCGGACGCCGTCGGAGGGAAGTTCGATGCCGTCACCGCCATCGAGGTGATCGAGCACCTCGAGAACCCGCGCCATGTCCTGCGGCAGGCGAAGCAGCTGCTCAAGCCGGGCGGGTTGATGTTCGTGACGACGCCGAACATCGAGTGCGTGCCCGCGCGGATTCGTTTCCTGATCAACGGCGAGCTGCGGATGTTCGGGCGCGATCCCGCCTTCAACGATCCGACCCACATCACGCCGATCCACACGCAGATGTTCGAACGGATGATCGCGGACGTCGGGTTCCAGCTGGTCGGCCACTCCTTCAACCGCGCCCAGCCGACGGTGGGCAAGGGAATCCTCCGCTTCGTCTCGCGGGCGGTCACTCCCTTCTTGCGGGGTGTGACCGGCGGCGACTGTCACATCTTCGTCCTCCGTTCGGCCTGACGCAGTGGCGACGCTGACGATGGGGTTCGCCGTTTGACCTCCGCGGCCGTCTCGGTGCCGCCGCCCGCGCCTGCGCCGGAGCTGCGCGTCGCGCTGCTGCACAACTATCGGGACGAACAGCAGCCGAGCATGCGGCTTTACGCGGAACGGCTGGGGGAGGCGCTGGATCGACGCGGGATCTCGATCGCGCGCGTGCGCGCGCCCGGCGTCGTGCCGGACGCGTGGCGCCGGCGATCGGCCCTCTGGTCGAAGATCGACACGTACGCGGGGCGCTACGCGGTCTATCCGCGGCTCGTTCGCAAGCTGGACGCCG
>DATFXS010000549.1:0-7248 GCA_035315605.1 Polyangia bacterium | reverse complement strand
CGTCTCGGTGCCGGTGGTCCCGCTCGCCCTCGAGGGCCGTTACTTCCGCCCGGGCCGGCTCGCGGACGTGCTCGAGTACGAGGGCTTCAACGCGCGCTGGCTGACGACCCGCTTCCGGCAAGCGCTCGACGAGCACGGCGGCCCCCGGGCCACCCCCATCCGACCCCGCGCCGCGCGCACGCCCGACGGCTACCCGTCCATCGTCGCGTCCGATGCGCTTTACGCCCGCGCGGCCAATCTGATTCCGGGCGCGACGCAGACGCTGGCCAAGGGCGTCGGCCAGCACGTCCGTGGCGTGGCGCCGAAGTACCTGCGCTCGGGCCGCGGCGCGCACGTCGTCGACGTGGACGGCAACGAATTCCTCGACCTGACGATGGCGGTGGGACCGCTCGTGCTCGGCTATCGCGAGCCGGTGGTCGACGCGGCGATCCGCGATCAGCTGGCGCAAGGAATCACGTTTTCGCTGCCGCACCCACTGGAGCTGGAGGTCGCCGAGCAGGTCCGCGCGATGGTCCCGGGCGCCGAGGCGGTGCGCTTCGCGAAAAACGGCTGCGACGTCACGACCGCCGCGGTCCGCCTCGCCCGCGCCTTCACCGGCCGCGACAAGGTGCTCTGCTGCGGCTACCACGGCTGGCACGACTGGTACATCGGCGTGACCGATCGCGATCGGGGCGTGCCGAAGGATGTCGCCGCGCTGACCCATACGTTCCCCTATAACGACCTGGACGCAGTCGCTTCCGTCCTCGACGAGGAGACGGCCTGCGTGATCCTCGAACCGACGACCTTCGAGGCGCCCCGCGAGGAATTCCTGGCCGGGCTCAAGCGGCTGTGCGCGGTTCGCGGCGCGCTGCTGGTGTTCGACGAGATGTGGACCGGCTTCCGGCTCGCGCTCGGGGGCGCACAGCAGCGCTTCGGCGTCACCGCCGATCTCGCCTGCTTCTCGAAGGCGGTCGCCAACGGAATGCCGCTCGCCGTGCTGACCGGCCGGGCGGACGTGATGCGGCTGCTGGAACGCGACGTCTTCTTCTATTCGACCTTCGGGGGCGAGGCGTTGTCGCTGGCGGCGGCGCGCGCGACGCTGACCGCGCTGCGGGAGCGCCAGGTTCCGTTGATGCTCGAGCACGCGGGCGCGATCCTGCGCGACCAGTACAACCAGCTGGCGGACGCCCTCGGCCTGCCGTTCACCCGCTGCGTCGGCTTCGGCTGTCGGACCCTGGTGACGTTCGCGCCCCAGGGAATCGCGGCCGGCGCCGACCCGCTGATGATGAAGTCGTTCGTCCAGCAGGAGCTGATCCGGCGCGGCTTCCTCTGGAGCGGATTCCACAACCTGTCCGCCGCTCACACGGCCGACGATCTGACCGCGCTGCTGGGTGCGTATGGCGAGATCCTGCCCGAGCTGCGCGCCGTCCTCGAGCGCGGGACGCTGGCGACGGCGCTGCGCGGCGAGCCGGTCGAGGCCGTCTTTCGGCGGACGAGCAACTTCAACACGAAGCCGCGGCCCGCCGGGGCGATGGAGGGGCCGCGTGCCCGCGCCTGATCGCGACGCCCCGGCGACGATGACGGCGTTCTCGCTTGCGGGGCGGGTCGCGATCGTCACCGGCGCGGCGGGGTTGCTCGGCCGCCAGCACTGCCGCGCGCTCGCCGACGCCGGCGCCGCCGTCGTCGCCACCGACCTCCAGGAAGACACCTGCCGGGACGTCGTGTCCGAGCTGGCGGCGGAGGGCCGACGCGACATCCATGCCTTCCCCGCCGACATCACGGACCCCGCCTCGCTCGGCCGGCTGCGGGAGGCCGCCCTCCGGATCAACGACCGCATCGACGTCCTGATCAACAACGCGGCGATGAACGACCGCTTCGAGAACGCCGCGACCGCAGCGGCGCAGTCGCGCTTCGAGAATTATCCGGTCGACCGCTTCCGCCAGGCCCTGGATGTCAACGTCACCGGGACGTTCCTCGCCTGCCAGGTGCTGGGGTCGGAGATGGCGCGCCGCGGGCGCGGAAGCATCGTCAACATCGCGTCGACCTACGGCATGGTCGGTCCCGATCAACGTATCTACCGGGGTGAAGCCGGCGAGCAGCGGTTCTGGAAAAGCGCCGCCTACCCGGCGAGCAAGGGGGCCGTCTTGGCCTTCACCCGCTACCTCGCCACCACCTGGGCGGATCGCGGCGTCCGGGTCAACAGCCTGTCGCCCGGCGGCATCGCGCAGACGGGCCAGGACACGGTGTTCGTCGCGCACTACAGCCAGCGCACGCCGCTGGCGCGGATGGCCGAGGCGCACGAGATGCGAGGCGCCATCGTGTTTCTGGCCAGCGATGCGTCCAGCTACATGACGGGCGCGAACCTGGTCGTCGACGGAGGGTGGACGGCATGGTGACGGTAGAAGAAGACGAGCCGCCGCTGACGCCGCCCCTTTTCGAACGCGAGCTGGAGATGCGCGCCGCGCGCATCAAGCTGATCGCGACCGATGTCGACGGCGTGCTGACCGACGGCAGCGTCTATTACTCGGAGAGCGGCGAGGCCCTCAAGCGGTTTTCCCTGCGTGACGGGATGGGGGTCGAGCGGTTGCGCGCCGACGGCATCGAGACGGCCTTCGTCACCCGCGAGAGCTCGCCCATCGTCGCGCGCCGGGCGGAGAAGCTGAAGCTGCGTCTCTGTTACCTGGGCGTCGCCGACAAGCGGGCGCTGTTGCCGGACCTGCTCGCCGACGCCGGCATTGGCAGCAACGAGCTGGCCTACATCGGGGACGACGTCAACGACGCCGGCATCATCGCCGCCGTCGCGCCGCGGGGCCTGGTGGCGGCGCCGCTGGACGCGCTTCCCTCCGTGCTTCGCAGCGTGCACTACCGGTGCGCGCAGCCGGGCGGATGCGGCGCGTTCCGGGACTTCGCGGAATGGATCCTCGACCTTCGCCGGCGGGCGCGGCAGCCCCGCGCCCGCGACGGCGCCGGTCGCGACTTGTGATGAAGACGAGGAGGGACGTCATGAAACCCACGAAGGCGAGCGAAACGACGCAGGCGACAGCGCGCGCCGTCCGCGCAGAAGTGGAGTCCGCCCGCATCAAGATCGGCGACAAGGCGGTCGGGGCGGGCGCGGCCGTGTTCGTGATCGGGGAGATCGGGATCAACCACAACGGCTCGGTCGAGGTCGCGAAGCGGCTGATCGACGGGGCGGTGCTGGCGGGCGTCGACGCGGTCAAGTTCCAGAAGCGGACACCGGAAAAGTGCGTTCCGCGCGACCAGTGGAACGTCGAACGCGACACGCCCTGGGGGCGCATCAGCTACATCGAATACCGGCGCCGGATCGAGTTCGGCCCGCGCGAGTACGCCGAGATCGATCGCTACTGCGCCGAACGACGCATGCTCTGGTTCGCGTCGTGCTGGGACGAGGAGTCGGTCGATTTCATCGAGTCCTTCAAGCCGCCCTGCTACAAGGTGGCGTCGGCTTCGCTGACCGACCTGCCCCTCCTCAAGCGGATGCGCGCGACGGGACGGCCGCTGATCCTGTCGACGGGGATGTCGACCAGCGACGAGATCGCGGCGGCGGTCGACGCCGTCGGGCGCGAGAACCTGCTGATCGCGCACGCCACGTCGTCCTACCCATGCCCGCCCGAGCACCTGAACTTGAACATGATTCGCACCTTGAAGGCGCAGTACCCCGAATGCCCGATCGGCTATTCGGGGCACGAGGTCGGGCTGGCCCCGACCTGGGCGGCAGTCACGCTCGGCGCCACTTTCGTCGAACGCCACATCACGCTGGACCGCGCGATGTGGGGCAGCGACCAGGCGGCCTCCGTCGAGATCGGCGGTCTGATGCGCCTGGTCAGCAACATCCGCGACATCGAGCGCTCCATGGGCGACGGCATCAAGCGGATCTACGAAGGCGAGCTGGCGGCCCGACGAAAGCTGCGGCGGGTGGCCAGCGCCGGCGCCAGCCCGACGAACTGACACGGTCGCGCGACCGCGCCCTCTCGTCGCATGTCGAACGCCGCCGCGCTCTGGAGCAAGCTGTCACCGATCGCAATCGTGGTGAGCGCGGTCATCCTGATCGCGCTCGAGCGCTGGCGCCCGTACGACCCGCGGCAGCGCCTGCTGCGGGCCGGGCTGTGGGACGATCTCCTCGGGTATGCCCTGGTGCAGAGCTACCTGCTCGGCCTGCTGATCGCCCGCGTCACGTCGTGGCTGGACGGCGCGACCGGCCTGTCACGGTTGCATCTGGTCAGCGCCTGGCCGGTCGCCGCCCAGGTGGCGTTCTTCGTCGTCACGCACGATCTTTACATTTACCTGTTTCACCGCCTGCAGCACCGGTCGCCGCTGCTGTGGCGCATTCACGAGGCGCACCACGCGACCACCAACGTCGACTGGCTGTCGGGCGCGCGCTCGCACGCCCTCGAGATCTTGATCAACCAGACGATCGAGTTCGCGCCGCTGGTCCTGCTGGGGGCGGCGCCCGAGGTGGCGATCATCAAGCTGACCGTCGACGCCGTCTGGGGCATGTACATCCATTCGAACATCGACGTGCGGAGCGGCCGGCTGCAGAAGATCGTCAACGGCCCCGAGATGCACCGCTGGCATCACGCGATCGAGATCCGCGACGGCGTGAACTTCGCGACCAAGTTCGCCTTCTGGGACTGGCTGTTCGGCACCGCCCACCTTCCTGCCACCAAACCCTCCGGCTACGGCATCATCGAACCGTTCCCGTCCGGCTACCTCGCCCAGCAACTTCACGCCTTCAAGCCCCGCATCGAGCTAGCTCCCGTTGGAGATCTTTCCCCCTCGCCCCGCGAAGCGGGGAGAGGGTTGGGGTGAGGGGTCTCTTACCGATCCGTTCGCGGCGCCGTGTCCAGCTTCGCCAGGTGGCGGCCGAAGCGGTCGGCGATCAGGTGCTCGACGCAGTAGCTGGAGCCGTCGAGGCGCTTCCGCTCGCAGCCGACCTTGCGGCACTCGAGCTTGCGTTCCTTGAGCGGACCGAGGTGCTCCTCCAGGCGCGCCAGACAGTAGGCGCGCAGGGTCGCGGCCCGATCGATGTCCCGCAGCCGGCGCGCCGACGACGGCTCGGGCGTGCAGAGGATCATCCCGCCCTCCAGCTCGTCCGGCCAGGCGGCCAGCCAATGACGGCCGCACTCCGGGCACTGCCGCAGCTCTTCCCACTCGGCCAGCTCGACCACCGGCCACTGCATCACCGAATCGTCGTCGACGCGCGACCAGGGTGGCCGCTTGCTGCATGAGCAAGGAGGCGTCACATCCGCCATTTCCGCCCCAATCTTGCCCGCGTTCTCAGCAATCGTCGAGGGCCCCCACCCCGCTCACTCCTCGTCGCCCTCCCGGTCGAGCGCCCCCCTCATCTCGTCGGTGACGTCGCGCGCGATGATCTGGCCGCTCGGCACCGGCCTCAGGCGAAAGAACGTCATTTCAGGAAATCGGGTCAGCACCTCGTGCACCGACGGTTCGTCGCCATCGCGCGCCAGGCCCAGGATCCGCACGCCGCCGAAACGGTAGGCGCCCGACGGCGGCAGCGGCGGCTCCGCGATCAGCGGCGCCGCCGCGTCGGCCAGCGAAGGCGGCAGCGCGACGAACGACGCCGGCACGTCGGTCAGCACCAGCGCCTCGTCGGCGCCCGGCGGCAGATGACGATCCTCCTTCACCGCCAGGTCCAGATCCTTCACGCCGCTCGCGATGTGAAAGACGCGCCGCCCCACCGCCAGGCCGGCCGCCACCACTCGTCGCGCCGCCGCGACCCGGCGATCGTAGGAGACGACGTCGGCGCGCCGCCGCACGGCCTGCGCGCCGCCGATCAGCAGCAAGAGACTGGCGACGACCGCGCGCGTCGCGGCGCCCCCGCCCGAAAGCGCCTCGGCGAGCGCCCACGCCAGCCCGACCGCCGCTAGATAGAAGTAGCGCGAGCCGACCGCCCAGCCTGCCGCGAGCAGCGGCAGCGTCGCGATGGCGCAGAAGGCGAGCGGGATCCACGCGCCGTCCTCGCGGCCGGACGCTCGGCGCGCCTGGAAGGCGGCGAACGCGATGATCGCGGCGCCCAGCCCCAGCGCCAGCGGATCGGACAAGTCACCGGTGAACACGTGCGCGATCCCGCCTGCCAGCTGCAGCAGCTTCGCGCCCAGACCGGCATGTGCGTCGCCGGCGCCGCCCCAGCCGTGCAGCACGGCGGTCCGGGCCGCCAGCACCACGGCCAGCAGCACGAGCTCGGGCACGATCGCGGCCAGACGCTTCCGCCAGGCGAGGCGCCGCAACACCAGCAAGGCGAGCAGCGGCAGCACACAGGCCGACTCCTTGGACAGGTAGGCCAGCAGCGCGGCGGCCGCCGCGTACAGATGTCGCTCGCGCGCGAGCGCGACCAGCGCCGCCAGCACGAACACGGCCGCGAACAGATCGGTGCTGGCCGAGAACCAGCTCGCGGCGTCCAGGTTCCCCGGCGCGAGCAGCATCAGCACCGCGGCGGCGCCTGCCACGGCCGTCGGTCGCCCCAGCGCCTGCACCAGCCGCCCGGTCAGCGCCGCCGCGGTCACGTGCAGCAAGAACGCGAGCGCCGCGAACGGCACACTGCTGCCCCCGCCGGCCCGCCCGAGCAGCCACCAGACCAGCATCGGCAGCGGCCGGTAGTACTCGCCGCCGTGTGCGTCGGCGACGAACGCGACGAACGGGTTCGGCGCGTGCCGCGCGTACGCCAGGAAGATGTGGTCGTCGCCGTGGAAGGTGGTCGCCGCGAAGAACTGAACCGCGACGACCAGCAGCAGCGCCACCGCGATCGCGATCGCGGCCTGGCGCGCGGTCACGGGCGCGGCCCGGACTTGACCGCCAGCGCCTCCGCGCGGCGAAGATCGTCGGGCGTGTTGATGTTGAAGAAGCTGCGCCCGTCCGGATCCAGCGCCGCCAGCTCGGCGCCCTCGATCCAGTCGACCGCGATCGCCTCCAGCATCGTGTGGATCGCGAGCGCGCCCGCCTCGAGACGCGCGTCCACCTCGGCCAGCAGCGCGCGCGCGTAACGCGCGCACAGCGGCTCGCTGCCCACGGCCGTGCGGGCGGCGACGGCGCCGGCGCCGCCCGGACGATCGCGAAGCGCCGCCAGCAACGCCGGCTCGATGAACGGCAGGTCGCCGCCGACGCAGACCACCGCGTCGCAGTCATCGGCCGCAGTCAGCGCGGCGTGGATGCCGCCCATCGGTCCCGCCGCGGCGACCCGATCGGGGACGACCTCGACCTGCCACGTCGCCCAGGGCGCGGCGTCGTTGGCGA
>DATFXS010000548.1:0-4565 GCA_035315605.1 Polyangia bacterium | reverse complement strand
CGGTGGGCAAGAGCGTTTCCTCGTCGCCCTGGGCGACGGTGTGGAACGGCCGCGCATCGCCAGCGCGCTGAACAGCGAAGGCTTCGTGCTCGAGGTCGACTCGGTGCCCGAGGGCCTGGCCCGCCTCGCGGACGAATCCTTCGACCTGGCCATTCTGGACCTCCCTGACGCGGAGCTGCAGGCGGCGCCGACGGCGCGCGACCCGCTGGCCGCGTGGCGCGAGATGCGGCCTTTCACCGATTTGGTGCTGATCGGAGACGGCGATCCGACGCGGGCGGGGCTGGCGTTCGCGCG
The DNA here is from genome assembly GCA_035315605.1 of Polyangia bacterium. Taxonomy (GTDB): domain Bacteria; phylum Myxococcota_A; class Polyangia; order Fen-1088; family Fen-1088; genus JADGRB01. The sequence goes on along the minus strand of DATFXS010000548.1, from coordinate 4,271 downwards.
CGAGGTGGCGGCCGTGCTGCCGAAGCCGCTGCCCGAGGTCGACGCGCTGCTGCGCGCGCACGTCAAGCGCCTGGCCGGCTTCCGGCGCGCCCGCACGCGCGGCCTCCTGGTGATGAACGCCTACGCCGGCATCAAGGACGAGCTTCTGGCCGAGGCGCCCGAGCTGGGGATCACGCTGGAGTCGCTGGTCGCGGAATCGCGGCGCGACCCGAACATCATCGTGCTCGGCGACGCGGCGCTGGTGGAAGCGGCTGGGACGCAGCACGACGACGCCAACCCAGACGTGGTCATCGTCGGCCTGCGCGCGCGCGATCTGACGGACGCGCGGCTCGGCGAGGCCCGGGCGCGGGCGGCGGGCGCGGCCCTGGTGGTCGTCGACGACGCACCGTCCTCCGAGCGGCTGGCCGGCGCCATCTACGGCGGGGCCCGCGCGTACATGGCGCGCGCGTCGGTCGAGCTGCTCGGGCGGGTCGCTGCGGCGGCTGCCGCGCGCCGGCACGGAGAGGCGGTCGGCGTGAAGATCGTCGAGGCGCTGGGCAAGCACGGCATCCTGACCAGCGCGGACCGGAGCCGCGCGCCGGCGCCGCAGCGCGATGTGGATGTCCAGCTGATCGCCGACGCCACCACGCCGAAGCCGCATGGGGCGGTCGTCCCGACCGGGCACGAGGTGCTGGTGGTCGACGACGAGGCGGTCGTGCTGACCGTGCTGCGCGAGGCCCTGCGCCGGGGCGGCTACCGGGTGACGACCGCCGCCTCCGCCGAGGAGGCGATCGACCTCATGCACAAGCGTCGCTTCGACCTGGTGCTGACCGACAAGAATCTTCCCGGCGCGTCGGGTCTTGACGTGCTGCGGGCCGCGCGCAACCTGAATCCCGCGCCCGCGATCGTGCTCATCACCGGTTACAGCTCGTTCGATTCCGCCGTGGAGGCCCTGGACATCGGCGCCCACGACTACATCGAGAAGCCGATCCGCGACGTCGAGGACCTGCGCTTCCGCATCCGGCGCGCGCTGTCGCGCCGGGACGAGCAGCTGGCGCGACCCAAGCCGACGCGGACCGCGGGCCGGGCGGGCCGGGTGCTGCTCGTCGAGGTGGAGGGCCAGCGCCGCCAGCTGCTGGCCGAGTATCTGGGCAAGAACCACCACGTGACGGCCGCCAAGGACGGCGACGAGGCACTGGAGCTTCTGAAGCACGCGCACTTCGATCTCGTGCTGGCGGATCGCCACCTGCCGGGCGGCTCAGGGCTGCGCGTGATCGAGCATGCGCAGCGATTGCTCCCGCACTGCGCCTCGGTGCTGTACACCGCGTACCCATCTTACGACTCGGTGCAGGAGGCGTTCGCCGTGGGCGTTGACGCGTACCTGGTGCGACCAAACGACGATCTCAAGAAGCTGGGCGAGAAGGTCGCGGAAGCACTCGGCGGACGCGGCGGAATCCTGTTAGGTTGATGGGGTAGTCGAAGTTCATGCGTATCGCCTTCACACACAATCTGCGCCTTTCCGACAGCGAGGACGAAGCCGAGTTCGACACCGCCGAGACGGTTGACGCCGTCGCGGCCGGCCTGCGGGCGGGCGGACACGAGGTCGAGAAGATCGAAGTCACGGGGCCGGCGTCGCGGCTCGCCGAACGGATCGAATCCTTCAGCCCGGATCTGATCTTCAACACGGCGGAGGGACGGCGTGGCCGCGCGCGCGAGGCGTTCTACCCGGCGCTGTTCGAGGAGCTCGGGTTCCCTTACACGGGATCCGACGCGTACGTCCTGACGGTGACGCTGGACAAGTGGCTGACCAAGCTGGTGCTGGGCGGCAAGGGGATCGACACGCCGCGGGCGCGCCTCGTGACGCCGGAAGAGTATCGCCGCGTCAAGGATCCGGGGACGCTGGGCCTCGCGCTGCCCGTCATCGTCAAGCCGAACTACGAGGGGTCGTCGAAGGGGATTGCCGACGACGCGGTGGTGCGCGACGCGCGCGCGCTGGCCGAGGTGCTGCCGCAGGCGCTGCGCGCCTATCCGAACGGCGTACTGGTCGAGGAGTTCGTGGCCGGCACCGACGTCACCGTCCCCTTTCTGGAAGGCCGCGGCGACGAGGGCGTGCTGCTGCCCGTCGATTACGTCGTCGATCCGTCGGCGCGCAGCCGCTTCAACCTCTACGACTACCGGCTGAAGTCGGCAGACGCCAGCAAGGTGTCGGTGCGCTGCCCGCCCGATCTCCCGCGCGACGTGGTGTCGCGCCTGCGCGCCATCTCGAAGATGGCGGCGCGCGCGCTGGGGATCCGCGACCTCGGGCGCATCGATTTTCGCGTCGGCGAGGACGGGCGGCTCTATCTGCTGGAGGTGAACGCGCTGCCGTCGCTGGAACGCGGCGCCAGCCTGTACGCCGCCGCCGCGCGCGAGGGCCTGGATTACGCCGAGTCGCTGCACGCGATCGTCGAGAGCGCCGCCCGCCGCCAGGGGCTGGTGGTCAAACCGGGCGCGCGCCGCCGGCGCCCGGCCGATCCGCTGCGCATCGGGTTCACCTTCAACGTCAAGCGCGTCGATTCCAAGGCCGGCAACGACGCCGAGGCCGAGTACGACGCGCCCGAGACGATCGACGCGATCCGCGAGGCGCTGGAGAACTACGGCCAGGTGACGCTGTTCGAGGCGACCGCCGAGCTGCCGCGGCAGCTGATGACGACGCCGGTCGATCTGGTGTTCAACATCGCCGAGGGCGTCGCGGGCCGGAACCGCGAGGCGGCGGTGCCGGCGCTGTGCGAGCTGATGGGCATCCCGTACACCGGCTCCGACGCGGCGACGCTGTCGATCGCGCTCGACAAGGCGCTGTCGAAGCGGGTGCTCCTGCAGCACGGCATCCTGACAGCCGAGTTCCAGGTGATGGAGACCGGGCGCGAGCGCCTGTCGTCCAAGCTGAAGTTCCCGCTGATCGTCAAGCCGAACCAGGAAGGATCGTCGAAGGGCGTCAGCGCGTCGGCGTCCGTCGTCGACGACGAGGAGAGCCTGCGCGCCGTCGTGCGGGAGCTCATCGATCGCTACCGGCAGCCGGCGCTGATCGAGGTCTACATCCCGGGGCGCGAGTTCACGGTCGGCATGCTGGGCGATCGCCGCCCGCGCGTGCTGCCGCCGATGGAGATCCTGTTCAAGGACAAGTCGAACGCGCGGCCGGTCTACGACTTCCAGATCAAGCAGGAGTGGGAGAAGCACGTCTCCTACCAGTGCCCGGCGCATCTGGCGCCCGCGGAGCTGAAGGCGATCGAGCGCGTCTGCCGCGAGACGTTCGACGCGCTCGACTGCCGCGACGTCGCGCGCGTCGATCTGCGCATGACCGCGAAGGGCGACATCTACGTCATCGAGGTGAACCCGCTGCCCGGGCTGACGCCCGGCTATTCGGACCTCTGCCTGATCGCGCAGGCGGCCGGCATCGAGTACCGCAACCTGATCGGCGAGATCCTGGAAGGCGGGCTCAAGCGCCTGCGCGAGAAGCGGCGCGAGGCGAAGGCGGAGATCCGGCAAGAGGCGAAGGCCAACGGCAACGGGACCAGCAACGGGAATGGTGCGCCCACCGCCGAGAAGACGCCGCCGCCCGCGGTCGCCCGGACCGACGACGACACGTCAGCACCGCACCCGGAATGAGAGCGCGGCTTCGCGAGCTGGGGTTCTCCATCGGGCACTTCCCGGTGGGAACCGCCAACGCGATCACCGACGTCGGCGGCGTGCGCGTCGGGCACTCGACGGTGATCATCGGCGACGGACCGCTGGAGGTCGGCAAGGGCCCCGTCCGCACCGGCGTCACCGCGGTCATCCCGCGCACCGACATCTTCGAGAACCGCGTGCTGGCGGGAGGCTTCGTGCTGAACGGCGCGGGCGAGGTGTCAGGGCTGACGCAGGTGCAGGAGTGGGGCCTCCTGGAGACGCCGATCCTGCTGACCAACACGATGGCGGTCGGCAAGGTGTCCGACGCCGCGGTCAAGTGGATGACCAAGAAGTGGCCGAAGATCGGCGGCGAGGACGACGTCGTGATCCCGCTGGTCGGCGAATGCGACGACTCGTGGCTGAACGACGCGGTCGGGCGCCACGTCCGGTCCGACCACGTCTACCGCGCGATCGAACAGGCGACCAGCGGCAGGGTCGCCGAAGGGTCGGTCGGCGCGGGCACGGGCCTCGTCACCTGCGACTTCAAGGCGGGCATCGGCACCAGCTCGCGCCGCGTCGCCATCGAGGGCGCCGAGTACGCGGTCGGCATCCTGGTGCAGTCGAACTTCGGCATCATGCATTCGCTG
>DATFXS010000547.1:0-4716 GCA_035315605.1 Polyangia bacterium | reverse complement strand
GCCGAGTTGCCCGGCGTCGAGGATCGGCTGCGCAGCCGGTTCACCTGGGGGCTCATCGCCGAGGTCGAGACGCCGGACCTGGAGACGCGGGTCGCGATCCTCAAGCGCAAAGCCGAGCTCGAGAAGGTGAACTTGCCTGATGACGTGGCGCTGTACCTCGCCGCGCACATCAAGACCAACGTGCGCGAGCTGGAGGGGGCGCTGTTGCGCCTGGCGGCGCGCGCCTCGTTCCAGGACCAGCCGATCTCCATCGAGCTGGCCCGTGACGCGCTGGCCAAGCTGATCGCGAACGCGCCCACGGGCCTGACCATCGAGGCGATCCAGCGCGAGGTCGCCGGGTACTTCGACGTCAAGCTGCACGACATGAAAGGGCCGAAGCGCCACCGCGCCATTGCCCATCCGCGCATGGTCGCGATGTACCTGGCGCGCAAGCTGACCAACATGAGCTTCCCCGAGATCGGCGGCCGCTTCGGCGGCAAGGATCACTCGACGGTGATCAGCGCCGTGCGCAAGATCGAACGGCTGTGCAGCGAAGATCCGACGGTCCGCAGCGTCGTCGGCACGCTGGAAGGCCGCCTGCGCCAGCCGTAGGGGCCTTGGGAACCTGTTGACGGCGCTGTGGATGGGGCGGGGACGAGAGGGCGTTCGCGTCTCTCCACTGTCGGAGCGGATCCCACACCGCAACCCATGCACAGGGAAGAGACGCCAGTCACCGACGGAGAGTCATGACTATCCACATCTCCACAGGGCCTACTACATCTGCTTTTAGATCTTCTAAATAAAAGCTAGAAGAGGGCTGGAAAACCGACCGCGCAGGGCAGGAGAACCGAGAAGGAGAAGCCGGGATGGAGTTCAAGATTCGAAAAGACGAGTTCCTGCGTGGGCTCTATCTCGCGCAAGGCATCGCCGACAGGAAGAGCACGCTCCCGATCCTGGCGAACGTCCTCATCCGCACCGAAGGCAAGGACAAGCTTCTCTGCGGCGCGACGGATCTGAACGTCACGACGATGGTGACCCTTGCCGCGAAGGTCGAAAAAGAAGGGGGCCTGACCGTCTCGGCCCGGCAGCTGTACGAGATCGTCAAGGGATTGCCCGACGACGAGGTGCGGGTCCGGCGCACCGACCAGAACTGGGCCGAGATCCGGGCCGGCAAGGTCGAGTTCAAGGTCGTCGGGATGTCCGACCGCGACTATCCGAAGCTGCCCGCCATCCAGGAGGCGCAGACCTCGAAGGTCGACTCCGCGGTGCTGCGCGACATGATCGCGAAGACGATCTTCTCGGTTTCGCTGGACGAGACGCGCCAGCACCTGGCCGGCGTGCTGTTCGAATCCGACGGCGCGACAGCGCGCATGGTGTCGACCGACGGGCACCGCCTGTCGAAGGTGTCGCGGCCGCTGGCCGGCGGACCCAAGCTGGCGAGCGGCGTGCTGATCCCGCGCAAGGGCATCGTCGAGCTGCGGCGGGCGATCGAGACGCGCGAGGCGCCGTCGGCGATCGGCATCCACGACGGCAACTTCGTGCTGAAGGCCGACGACGTCGGCATCTCGGTCAAGCTGATCGATGGGCAGTTTCCTCCCTATGACCAGGTGATCCCGAAGGACAACGAGCGGGCGTTCACGGTGTCGCGGCTGGGCCTGCTGGACGGCCTCAAGCGCGTCGCGCTGATGTCGTCGGACAAGACCTTCGGCGTGCGGTTGGGCCTCGACAAGGGCCGGGTGCGGATCGAGAGCGACAATCCCGATCTCGGCGCCGCGAAGGAAGAGATCGACGTGGCGTACAAGGGGACGCCCGTGCAGATCGGCTTCAACGCCCGTTACTTCATCGACCTGTTGACCGAGATCGAGACGCCGGAGGTGCGCGTCGAGCTGTCGGGCGAGCTGGACCCGGCCGTCGTGCGGCCGGCCGACGGCGGCGACTACGTCTGCGTCGTCATGCCGATGAGGCTGTGACCTAGTCGGGCGACCGGAGCCCGATGCGGATTCGCGAGCTGAGGGCCGAGGGGTGGCGGAACCTGGCGCCGCTGACCCTGGCGCCGGCGGAACGGCTTTCGGTCCTCTACGGCGACAACGGGCAGGGCAAGACCAACGTCATCGAGGCGGCCTACTACCTGGCCGTGCTGCGCTCGTTCCGCACCTCGCACGCCGAAGACCTGATCCGCCGGGGGGATGCCGCGGCGGCGACGGCCCGGCTGCGCGCGGAGATCGTCCACCGGGGGCTCGAGCGGCGCTTCGAGATCGAGCTCCGGCCGACCGGCCGCGTGGCCCGCCTCGACGGCAAGGTCGTCCGCGGGACGGCGGCCGCCCTGGGCGCGGTCAGCGTCGTGCTGTTCGTCCCCGAGGATCTGCTGCTGCCGCGCGCCGCCCCGGCCACGCGCCGCCGCTTCCTGGACCTGGCCATCTTCAACATCGAGCGCGGCTATTACGAGGAGGCCAGCGCCTACCAGAAGGTGCTGAAGAACCGGAACGCGCTGCTCAAGCGCGGGCCGGCCGACCCGATGCTGCTCGACACCTACGACGAGGAGCTGGCGCGCACGGGCGCGCGGGTCGTCGTCCGGCGGCGCGCGCTGGTCGCCGCCCTGACCCCCCTGTTCCGGGAGCACTTCCGGGCTCTCCACAGCGAGCTGCCCGTATCGCTGGCGTACACGAGCGATCCGGACGTCGCGCGCGCCGACGGCGAAGAGGCGGTGCGCGCTGCCCTGCACGAAGGCCTGGGGGCGCGCCGCAGCCTCGACGAGCGCCGGCGCTTCACCGGCTTCGGTCCGCATACCGACGACCTCGACATCGGCCTCGGGGGGGCCCCCGCCCGCAGCCACGCGTCGCAGGGCCAGCTGCGCTCGCTGGTGCTTGCGCTGAAGCTGGCCGAGCTGTCGAATGTCCAGCAGCGCCTCGGTGATCCCCCTGTGCTGCTGCTGGACGACGTCCCGAGCGAGCTGGACCCGGCCCGGCGCGCGCTTCTGTTCGACGTGATCGGCCGGCTCGACTGCCAGACGCTGATCTCCGTCACCGAACGGGACATCGTCCCCGCACAGCCCGCCCGCCGCGATTTTCTCGTCCGCGCCGGCAGCGTCGCAGAGAATCCGTGATAAGCTGCTTTACAGACCGCGTAAATGATGCTAGATTATTGAAACTGTTCAGGTTTGTAGCCGGCGGGCTCACCTGAAAATGACCCAGGATTCTCCCGCGCGGCCTTGCGATTGATCTATCGAAAATGACGACATCCGAAGCGCCCAACGGGGGCGAATACAACGAAGGGAGCATCCAGGTCCTCAAGGGCCTCGAGGCGGTGCGCAAGCGCCCGGGCATGTATATCGGCGACACGGACGACGGCACCGGCCTGCATCACATGGTCTACGAGGTCGTCGACAACGCCGTCGACGAGGCGCTGGCCGGCTTCTGCGATCGCGTCGACGTCACCATCCACTTCGACGGATCGGCTTCGGTCGAGGACAACGGTCGAGGCATCCCGGTCGGCGAGCACCCGACGGAGAAGCGGCCGACGGCCGAGGTGGTCATGACGGTGCTGCACGCCGGCGGCAAGTTCGACCACTCGAACTACAAGGTGTCGGGCGGTCTGCACGGCGTCGGTGTCTCCGTCGTCAACGCGTTGTCGGAGTGGCTGAAGCTGGAGATCAAGCGCGACGGCAAGACCTACTACCAGGAGTACCGGCGCGGAGATCCGGCCACAGGCCTGGACGCAATCGGCGAGTCGAAGAAGACCGGCACCAAGGTGACCTTCAAGCCCGACCCGCAGATTTTCAAAGGGACGGAGTTCTCGTTCGAGATCCTGACCCAGCGGCTCAAGGAGCTGTCGTACCTGAACCGCGCCCTCACGATCGCGATCCGCGACGAGCGCGCCGACAAGTCGCACGAGTTCAACTTCGAGGGTGGCATCGCGCAGTTCGTCGCCGACCTGAACGCGTCGAAGACGCCCGTACACGACAAGCCGATCCCGGTCATCGGCGAGGTCGACGGCACACAGGTCGACATCGCCCTGCAGTGGAACGATTCGTACCAGGACGCGATCTACTGCTTCACGAACAACATCAAGAACAAGGACGGCGGCACGCACCTGACCGGCTTCCGCGCCGCGCTGACGCGGACCGTGAACGCCTATGCGCAGGCGGCGGGGCTGCTCAAGGACCTGAAGAACGGCCTGGGCGGCGACGACATCAGCGAGGGGCTGACCGCGATCGTGTCGATCAAGCACCCGGACCCGAAGTTCAGCAACCAGCCCAAGGACAAGCTGGTGTCGTCCGAGGTCAAGGGGATCGTCGAGCGGATCGTCAACGAGAAGCTCGGGCGCTACCTGGAAGAGCACCCGCGCGAGTCGAAGCAGATCATCGAGAAGGCGGTGCTGGCGGCGCGGGCGCGCGACGCGGCCCGCAAGGCGCGCGAGATGGTGCAGCGAAAGGGCGCGCTCGATTCGTCGTCGCTGCCCGGCAAGCTGGCCGACTGCCAGGAGCGCGATCCGGCCCTGTCCGAGCTTTACATCGTCGAGGGCGACAGCGCAGGCGGGTCAGCCAAGCAGGGCCGCAACCGGAAGGATCAAGCGATCCTGCCCCTGCGCGGCAAGATTCTGAACGTCGAGAAGGCGCGGCTCGAGAAGATGCTGTCGTCGCAGGAGATCGTCACGCTGATCACCGCGCTCGGCTGCGGCGTCGAGCAGGAGAAGGAGATCGCGAAGATCCGCTACCACCGGATCATCATCATGACGGAC
>DATFXS010000546.1:0-7385 GCA_035315605.1 Polyangia bacterium | reverse complement strand
CGCCCGTCTGCAGGGCGTCGAGCACGCGCAAGACCTCGGCGACGTTCCGCCCGACGTCCAGGTCGGTGACCGAGACGAAGCGGATCACGCCTTCCGGATCGACGATGTAGGTCGCGCGCATGGCGACGCCCTCGGCCGGGTGCTCGATCCCGAGCGCGCGCACCAGCTCGTGCTTGATGTCGGACACCATCGGGAACGGCAGCTGCTTGAGTCGCGGGTGGCTCTGCCGCCAGGCGAGGTGCACGTACTCGTTGTCCGTGCTGACGCCCAGCACGCGGGCGTCCCGCTCCTCGAAGTCGCGGTTGCGCTCGCCGAAACCGGCGATCTCCGTCGGACAGACGAAGGTGAAGTCCTTGGGCCAGAAGAACACCACCTTCCAGCGGCCGGGATGGTCCGCGCTCGAAACCTCCGCGAACTCCCGGTCCGTCTCCAGGCTCACGACCGCCTTCAGCTTGAAGGCGGGAAATCGATCTCCGATGGTCAGCATTTCGAATCTCCTTTCGACCCTGAAGATGGGCCTCGGCCGCTGATAGCTCCAAGACATCTTGTTTATCTGTGTCATAGTTTTTACCTATCATGACCGTCGCGCCCCACCCGGCCTCCCTGCGCCAGCTCCAGTACGCCGTCGCCGTCGCCGACACGCGCAGCTTCCGCCGCGCGGCCGAGCGCTGCGGCGTCTCCCAGCCGTCGCTGAGCGCCCAGCTCGCCCAGCTGGAGGGCGCGCTCGGGGTGCGGCTGTTCGAGCGCGACCGCCGCCGCGTCCTGCCGACGCCAGCCGGCGAGGGCCTGATCGAACGCGCGCGCCGCGTGCTGGTCGACGCCGACGATCTGATCGACGCCGCCCGCCGCTCCGGCGATCCGCTGGCCGGAACGCTCGCCATCGGCGTCATCCCGACGGTGTCGCCCTATCTCTTGCCCGCGGCCGCATCCGCCATTCGCCGCGCCCATCCCCGCCTGACCGTCCGGTGGCTTGAAGACAAGACGGAGCCGCTCGCGCGCGAGCTGCACGCCGGCCGGCTCGACGCCGCGTTGCTCGCGCTGGAGGCCGACCTGGGCGGCCCGCTGCAGCGCGAGGTGATCGGCCGCGATCGCTTCGTCCTGGCGACGCCGCGCAGCCATCCGCTCGCGAAGCCGACCCGACCCGCGCGTCTCGGCGATCTGCGCGGTGCGCCCCTGCTGCTGCTCGACGACGGCCACTGCCTGCGCGATCAGGCGCTGGCCGTCTGCGGCGGCGCGCGCGCCGAGGAGCTCGCCTTCCGCGCCACCAGCCTGCCGACGCTGGCCCAGATGGTGTCGGCCGGCGCAGGGATCACGCTGCTGCCGCGCATGGCGATCGCGACGGAGGGGCGGCGCGCGGGTCTCGCGGTCAGGCCGCTCGCCGACGAGCGCGCGTTCCGGACCCTGGCGGTGGTGTGGCGACCGAGCTCGCCGCTAGGGCCGGCGCTGCGCAAGCTGGCGGCGACGATCCGCGGGAGCTACGAGAAAACGGAGGCCCCTCTCCCTAACCCTCTCCCCGCTTCGCGGGGCGAGGGAATCAGGGGACGACGGCGATCTTCTTGAGGCCCGAGGCCCGAGGCCCTTTTCAGGGGACGGCGTCGATGACTTTTTGGAGCAGCGCCTCGGCCTGCGCGGACGTGCAGAGCTGCTTCGATACGTGCAGGCCGACGATGCGGCGGCCGCGGCCGGCCCAGAGCACGGTCTTCTTCTCGAGCAAGCCCGGCTCGTCGGACGCGCCGACCGCTTCGTAACCGAGGGCGTCGCGGAGGGCGATCTTCTTCCACTTCCAGGGCAGCAGCGGGTCGGGCGCCATCGGCGCGGGGGCGCCGGTCGGGATGACCGGATGGCTGACCATCGCGAAGCTCTGCGCAGGTTCGGCACCCGCGACCTGGAAGTGCAGCCGGCAGGCCGCGCCGTCGCGCGTCTCGCCCAGGTAGGTCGCCGCCGCGGCCCCGCAGGCGGCGACAACGTCGGCGCTCTTCAGCAGGCCCGCCGTCGGTTGCACGCAGCACTGCGCGCCGCCGCGCACCTTCGGGTCCTTGAACACCTTGCCGCAGAAGGGCGCGTCTTCCTTCTTCGGCTCCTCGCGCTCCGTGGGCGGCGGCAGGTCGCGGCTCGGGCAGCCGGCGCCCACCGCCGCAATGAACATCAACGCCGCGATCGCCCGCGCCTTCATCGCCTCATCATCAATACGTCAGCCCGTAACCGTAGGCGTACAGCGGATCGTACGTCGCGTCGCCCTGGTTGATCGGGATCTCCTGCATCGTCTTCGGCCAGCTCATGGGCAGCTTGCCCGTCGGCTTCACGTCACCGTAAAGGATGTCGGTGACGCCCGCGCCCTCGCTGCCCGGCAGCCATGCCATCACGATCGCGTCGGCGTACTGCATGATCGGGTCGATGATCATCGGCCGCCCCGCCATCAGCACGACCACCACGGGCAGCCCCGCGTTCTTCAGCGCCATCACCGGCGCCACCAGCGCGCTCGTCAGCGTCAGGTCGGTCCGGTCCCCCATTCCCTCGGCGTAGGGCGTCTCGCCGATGACCGCTACGCCGACCGTCGCACCCGTCGTGGTGGCTCCGTTCGCCGAGTAGACCACCTTCGACGCGCCGACCTCGGCGATCATCGCCTGCCGGACGCTGGTCGCGCCCGGGATCTTCGTCGTCGCCGGGTCATCGGTGGTGGACTGGCCTTGCCAGGTGATCGTCCAGCCACCGCACTGGTTGCCGACGTCGGCGGCGCTGTTACCGGCCAGCGCCACCACCGCGCTCTTCGACAGCGGCAGCAGGTTGTTGTTGTTCTTGAGCACGACCAGCGACTTCTGCACCGCCTGGCGCGCCAGCATCCGGTGATCCGCCGACCCGACGCGGGCGGTCGCCGCCGTGTCGATCACGCCGTTCGTGTCGAAGAGCCCCATCTCGCACTTGACGGCGAGGATCCGGCGGACCGCGTCGTCGAGCCGCGCCGCCGGCACGGTGCCGGCGTTGACCAGACCGGTGATGGTGGCCTGCACGGTGTTGCCCGTCGCCCCGAACGGGGTCGGCACCGAACTGTTCGAGAAGATCATGAACATGTCGGCACCCGCGTTCAGGCAGGCGGCCGTGCCGTCGCGAAAGCTGAGGCCGACCTGCGCGCACCCGTTGTAGTCGGTGCCGACGAAGCCGCCGAACCCGAGCTGGCCCTTCAAGACGTCGCTGATCATCGTCTTGTTGATGTGCATCTTCGTGCCCTGCCAGCTGTTGTACGACAGCATGATCGATCCGGCGTTGGCCGCGATCGCCGCCTGATAGGGCGCGAGGTGGATGGCGCGCAACGTGGCCTCGTCGCCGCTGGTGTTCCCGCCCGTGACGCCCATCGCGGTGCCGCCGTCGCCGACGTAGTGCTTGGCGTTGGCGAGGATGGAGATCTTCGTGCCGCCCGTCGGGAACTGCAGCCCCTTGACCAGCGCGGTGCCCATCGTCGAGACCAGGTCGGGCGTCTCGGCGAACGATTCGTAGGTGCGCCCCCAGCGCTCGTCACGCGCGACGGCGATGACGGGCGCGAACGGGAAGTCGGCGCCGACGCCGGCCGATTCGTCGGCGACGACCGCCGCCACCTGCTGCACGAACGCCGGGTCGCCCGTCGCGCCGAGACCGATGTTGTGCGGGAAGACGGTGGCGCCCTTGACCGGGCCGAGGCCGTGGACGCTGTCGAGCCCATAGATGATGGGAATGCCGTGCGCGCTCATGCGCGACGCGGACCGGTATCCGTTGATCATGTCCGCCCAGCCCTGCGGCGAGTTGTTGGTCGGCGCCGATCCGCCCTGGCTGTAGATCGATCCCGGCGCGTACTGCATCACCTGCGCGTTGCTGGTCTGCGCGCGTTCCGACTGGATCGTCTGCAGCGCCTTCTCGTCCAGCGTCATCTGCGCGAGCAGCGCGTCAGCCTTGTCGAAGCAGGCCTGCGTCGGGAACGTCGGCGCGACGGTGCCGCCGGTGCCGCTGCCGCCGGTGCCCGCGGCGCTGCCACCGGTTCCCAGACCCGCGCCGCCGGTCCCGGTCCCGAGGCTGCCGCCCATCCCGCCGCCGCCGGTGGAGCTGCTTCCCGAACTGCACGAGATCGTCACAAAAAATGACGAAAAAACTGCGACTGCGGAGGCAAAGCGAGAAAGGAAATTCATGACGCGAGGATAGAGCAATTTCGTCAGAACAGCGACGGATACAGCCGAGCCCCTAGCGCAGGGCGATTTGTAAGGCTTCGTTGTTTTTTGCCTGAGGCTCGCCCACTCGGACGACTTAGTACGCCGTCCCGAGCGAACCGGGGATCCAGCCCCGGAAGGAGCGAGCGTCATGAGGCGATCCACTTTCTCGATTCCAGGCGTTTCGGTTGCGGTTGGTGTGTTGGCGATATCCATCACCGGGGCTGGTTGCGACAACCAGGCCGGTGACACCAGCGTCGCGCAGTCGAAATCGGTGACGACGCCGCAGACGCCGCTGTCCGGCAATGGCGTCGCGAAGTTCGTCGATCCGCTGCCGTTGCTGAGCGGCACCCGGTCGGACGGCACGACCACGCAGCAGATCACCATGCAGGAGTTCCAGCAGAAAGTGCTGCCGAACGCGTTTTACAACACGCTCTCCGGCGTCAACCGGAACGGCACGTTCCTCTGGGGCTACAACATCAACGGTCGGGGACCGTCGTGGCCATCGCGCACGATCGAGTCGCGCCGGGGCGCCGCCACCACCGCCCAGTACACGAACAACCTCACCAACACGCACCTGCAGAGCCTGCTGACGGTCGACCAGTCGATTCACTGGGCGGATCCGCTCGGCACGACCGCGCGGAACAACTGCGTGAACGGTCCGCCCCTGGCGGCCGCCTGCCAGCAGCCGTACGCCGGGCCGATCCCGACCGTCGTCCACCTGCACGGCAACGAGGTGCTCTCGCAGTACGACGGCCACCCCGACGCGTGGTGGACGCCCGGCGTCGCCCAGAGGGGCCGCGCGTTCTTCGGCACCACCTACAACTACGTGAACCAGCAGGAAGCGACGACCCTCTGGTTCCACGACCACACGCTCGGCATCGTCCGCCTCAACGTCTACTCCGGGTTGGCCGGGTTCTATCTGCTTCGCGACAACCGTGACACCGGGTTCACGAATAACCCGATCACGCTGCCGGCCGGGCCGTACGAGCAGGAGCTGCTGCTCGCCGATCGCCAGTTCGACACCAACGGCCAGCTCTACTTCCCGGATTCGGACAACCCGGCGAACCTGAACGGCCCGCCCGCCAACCCCGACAAGCATCCGTTCTGGATCCCGGAGTTCTTCGGCGACGTCATCACCGTGAACGGCAAGAGCTGGCCGACGATGTCCGTCGAGCCGCGCCGCTACCGCTTCCGGATCGTCAACGCCAGCAACGCCCGCTTCTACATCATGCAGCTGTTCAACCAGGCGGGCGTCGACCAGCACACCAACGGCGCGGCCGGCCCGGCGATCTGGCAGATCGGATCGGACGGCGGCTTCTTCAACACGCCGGTCAAGCTGGCCGACCCGGCCAACGGCAACGGGCAGTGCTCCACCAACGGCGATCCCATGGGGATCGGCAACAGCGGCGACATCCACGCGGGCGCCCACTGCGTGTTCCTGGCCCCCGCCGAGCGCGGCGACTTCATCATCGACTTCGGCGGCCAGAGCGGGAAGACGTTCACGCTCAAGAACTTCGCGGTCATCCCGTTCCCGAGCGGCGGGCCGACCGGCTTCGGCGCGCCGGACGCGACGTCGGACGGCCTGGTGATGCAGTTCCGGGTCAACCTGCCGCTGCAGGGGACGGACGCCTCGTTCAACCCCGCGGGGTCGCACCCGGCGCTGCGCGCGTCGCCGATCGTCAACATCAAGTCGATCACGGCGAACGAGCACCGGCAGCTGATCCTCGTCGAGGAAGAGGGCGACACGTCCAATCCCGACGGGCCCGGCTCGCCGGTCGGCGACGGCGATCCCGTCGAGAGCCTGATCAACAACACGAAGTGGAACGGCAACCGCGAAGGCTCGACCATCGTCGTGCCCGGCTCGAAGTCGAACGGCCTGGGCGTCAACGCCACGGAGACGCCGCGCGAGGGCGCGACCGAGCTGTGGGAGGTTGCGAACCTGACCGGCGACGCCCACCCGATCCACATTCACCTGATCCAGTTCCAGGTGATCTCGCGCCAGCCGTTCGACGTGGACGCCTACCTGGCCGACTGGATGGCCGCCTTCCCGGGTGGCACGTTCAACGGCTTCACGTTCCCGCCCGGCATCTACATCCCGGGCTTCGGGCCACCGCTCAACTACACGACCCGCAACTCGGCGGGCGCGCTGG
This sequence comes from Polyangia bacterium, assembly GCA_035315605.1. Taxonomy (GTDB): domain Bacteria; phylum Myxococcota_A; class Polyangia; order Fen-1088; family Fen-1088; genus JADGRB01. The sequence goes on along the minus strand of DATFXS010000546.1, from coordinate 1,060 downwards.
GCGGCAACCTGAACTTCGACGCGGCGAAGTACCTGTCGCAAGGCGAGTGCGCGGGCGGCGCCTGTCCGTCGCGAGCGCCGGACGGGATCGACTCGGGTTGGAAGGACACCATCAAGATGTTCCCCGCCGAGATCACGCGGCTCGCCATCCGCTGGGCGCCGCAAGGCGTGGCGGCCAACGGCTCCAGCCCGGGCCAGGACCTGTTCGCGTTCGACCCGACCAACGCGCCCGGGTACATCGAGCACTGCCACATCCTCGATCACGAAGACAACGAGTTCATGCGGCCATACCTCGTCGCGAAATAAGGAGGCGACGAGGCTCTGGTGGCCGACGACGAGCGACGAGGGGATGCGTCCGGCGGTGAGGCCGCCGCCGGATCGCGATCGCTCATCGTCGGCCTTCGCGTCTTCCTGCTGATCGCCGCTGCCGCCGCGGTCGTGGTCGCGGTCGGCATCGCGGCGCGCGGCCGGGCTGGCGACAGCACGGTTCGCTACGCGTGTCCGATGCACGCGGACGTGCGATCGGCGACCCCCGGCGAGTGTCCGATCTGCCGCATGTCCCTGGAGCGCGTCGGCTTCGTGCCCGGCAAACAGCGCTACGTGGAATCGGCGGGCACGATCGACCTGCACGCCATCGACAACGTCAAGAAGCACAACATCATCGACTTCGTCCGCCGGCACGCGCTGCTCCCCGTGCTGCGCGACCTGCGCGGCCCGGCCTGGGTCGACGACGACGGGAGCCTCTGGGCGATCTTCTACAACGATCAGATCGCGGCGCTGGCGAGCGACGAGGAGGCCACGTTCACGCCCGGCGACGCGACCGGCGGCACCCTGGCGGTGCGCCGGACCGCGGACGCGCCGGTGGTGGTGGATCGCTCGACGTCGCGCGTCCACTTCCGGGCGGAGAAGCGGGCGGCCCGGCCCGCGGTCGTCGGCCAGACGGGGTGGCTGGAGGCGGCCCCGCGCCCGCGGACGGTGGTCGCCGTGGCGGCGTCGGCGGTGCTGCAGTCGCCGGACGGACCGTACGTCCTCGCCTGGACCGGCCACGACTACACCTTCGT
>DATFXS010000545.1:0-15015 GCA_035315605.1 Polyangia bacterium | reverse complement strand
AGCGCGCCTTGATCTGGTGCATCGTCACGATCTGCCCGACGTTGTCCTTGCCGTACTTGTCGGTGACGTAGCCGATCACCTCGTCGCGCCGGTTCATGCAGAAGTCGATGTCGAAGTCCGGCATGCTGATGCGCTCCGGATTCAGGAAGCGCTCGAACAGCAGCTTGTTCGCGATCGGGTCGATGTCGGTGATGCGCATCGAGTACGCGACCAGCGATCCCGCGCCCGACCCGCGGCCCGGTCCGACCGGGATGCGGTGGTCCTTCGCGAAGCGGATGAAGTCCCAGACGATCAGGAAGTAGCCCGCGAAGTGCATCTTCTGGATGACGCCCAGCTCCAGCGCCAGCCGCGCCGCGTAGGCGTCGCCGTCGATCTTCTCGCCGCGCGCGTGCGCCTCCTCGACCCGCTTCTTGAGGCCCGCCTGGGCGACCTCCGCGAGGTAAGACTCCGCGGTCATCCCGTCGGGCACCTGGAACTTCGGCAGGAAGGTGTCGCCCAGCTTGAACTCGACGTTGCAGAGCGCCCCCAGCTTGGCCGCGTTCTCCAGCGCCTCCGGGATGTGCTTGAAGTAGGCCTCCATCTCCGCCGGCGTCTTCACGAAGAAGGCGTCGTTGCGGTGATGCATCCGCTTCTCGTCGTGGATCGTCTTCTTCTGCTGCACGCACATCAGGATCTCGTGCGAGCGCGCGTCGCCCTGATCCAGGTAGTGACAGTCGTTGGTCGCCACCACGCCGATGCCGGTCTTCTTCGAGATCTCGATCAGATGTCCGTTGACCTGCTCCTGCTCCTCGAGCCCGTTCGGCTGCAGCTCGAGGAAGAAGTTGCCCTTGCCGAAGATGCTCTCGAACTCCTTGGCCGCGCCCTCGGCCGCCTCGGGCCCGCGGCGCCGGATCGTCTGGGCGATCTCGCCGCCCAGGCAGGCCGACAGGCCGACCAGCCCCTCCGCGTGCGCGCGCAGCAGCGGCTTGTCGATGCGCGGGTTGTAGTAGAAGCCCTCGAGGTACCCCATCGAGTTCAGGTAGGACAGGTTCTTCCAGCCGACCTCGTTCTTCGCGAGAAGGATGAGGTGGTTCGAGCGGCGCTCGGTCTTGTCCAGGCGATCGGGCGCGACGTAGGTCTCGCACCCGAAGATCGGCTTCACGCCGTGGGCCTTGGCGCGCTGGTAGAAATCGAGCGCGCCGAACAGGTTTCCGTGGTCGGTCATCGCCACGGACTTCATCCCGCGTTCCAGCACCTTCGGAAACAGCTGGTCGAGGCGAATCGCGCCGTCCAGAAGGCTATACTGCGTGTGCAAGTGCAGGTGGGTGAACTCGGGCATGAACTTTCCTAGCTTCGAACGGGCTCCCAGCTTGTCTGCTCGCGCGCGGGCGATCCAGCCCAAAAGCATCCACAGCTTGTCCACAGGCGTCGCCCTGTGCGCGCTGGCGCTCTGCGCCTGCGCCGGCAGCGGCGCGGGCATGACGGCGGGCGGCGATCGCGTGCTGGTGGCCGACCCGAACATGATCAGCATCAAGCCCGGCGCGACGGGGACCGCGCGCTTCGTGTTGACGAGCGGCGGCGTTCCGATCGCCGGGCAGAAGGTCATGTTCAACATCGCCAACGACCCCGGCAGCGACAGCCAGGGCGCTACGCTCGTACCAATGACCGCGGTCACGGACGCCTCCGGCGTCGCGTCGGTCGACGTCCACACCGGCGGCGCCACGACCCTCAAGATTCGTGCGACCTCGGGCACCGCATTGCCCGCCACGCTGACCGTCGTGGTCGCGCTCGGCACGGGCAGCGTCACGGTCTCGCCGTTCTTCGCGCCCGACAGCACCGCCCTCCAGGACAACCCTGGCATCGACGTCTACCTGGTGGAAAATCAGGCCTGCGCCGAAACCAATCTCTTCGCGGGCCCCGACACGCAGCGCGACCTGACGTCACCGCGGCTGCCGGCCTCCGGGGGTACGGCCTTCTTTCCCATCGTCAACACCGCCGACGATTACGCCGTCGCGGGACGCGCCGTGAACACGTCGGGCAACGCCATCGCAGTCGGCTGCGTCGATGTCCCGGGCTCCAACCTGGTCGCCGACCGGTCCGTCGCGATCTGGCTGCCGCTTCGCGACGTCTTCCCCAGCCCGATCGGCACCTTCACGCTGACGTCGAGGCTGGATTTCAACCCGCCGTTGCCGGCCGCAGCGGCCATCGCCGCGCCGTGGCGGGACCTGAGCGACTGCCCCCTCGACCCGGCCCAGCTGTTTCTCGACTGCATCGCCGACGCGCTCTCCGCGGAGACGGCGGCCGACCCGCTCGATTGCAAACCGAACCCGGCCCCCGGCGGCGAAGGGCCGTTGGGCGACCTGGTGGCCGCCCGGCGCGGCGTGCCGATCGTCGACGGAACCGGGACGACGACCGCCTGCCGCAGCGCGGTCGATGCGTCGGGGGCGCCCAGCCTCGACGCGATCGCACAGGGCCTGTTCGGCAGCCCGACGCCGGCCCTGGTGGTCGACCTGCCGGCCATCGCCACGGACGCCACCCACATCTTCGATACCGTCCTGTTGACCTCGACGTTGACCGTCGACACCGCGGGCCTGCCGGACCAGTACGTCGTCACGCACACGCTCGCTCGCGCGCGGTTCGCATCGCCGATCACGTCCGCGAGCGCGGACGTCGATCTGGTGCCGCTCGCGCTTCCCGTCTTGACCGCCTACACGACCGCCGCCACGCGTGACGGGCTGCTGGTCATCGACAATCACGGGTTCTCGCTGCGGCTGGGACGCGCCGCCCGGGCCGGATTCCCGGGCGTCGCCCTCCAGCCCCGCGGCGTGATGTCCGATGTCGGCGGGATGATCGCGGCGCTCGCCGCGCTGGCTCGGTCGGACGACGGCGAAGTGTCCGGCTGTGCCGCGTACGATCGCGTGCTGTGCGCCGCTCTCGGCAGCGCCGCCGGGTGCCTCGCGACCGCCTGCCCGGCGGGCCTCGGCACGCTGGCCGCAAGGCTCGACGGGGCGTTCGACGCCGCCGACGGAACCGGCCTGGACTTCTATCTGTCCGGCTCGGCGCACCTGGTCGATCCGCACAACGACGGCGTCGCGAGCATGCTGGGTGGGATGGTCGGCAATCCGACCGAGAACGCCAGCTGGTGGTCGATTGATCTCTGGACCGCCACCGGCCGCGCGCGCGTCGCGGCGCCGTTCTCCGGCGTGCGCAACTAGCGATCAGCGGCCGCGCAGGCGGGCGCGGCGATCGCGGGCGCGCGTCGCGAGCTCGGAGCCGTCCGCGCGCGCGATCACCGCGTCCCACGCCGCGACGGCGTCGTCCGTCCGTCCGAGCGCCTCCAGCGCGACGGCGCGGTTGGTGAGGGTCGCCAGCTCGCCGTCGCCGCGGGCGCGCGCCCGATCAAGCAGCACCAGCGCGTCGGCCGCGCGCCCCGCTCCCAGCGCCACCGCGCCCAGCCACGCGCAGAGGCGCGCCTCCTCCGCCGCCTGCAGACAGCCGGCCGGCGCGGCCAGCGCGCGTTGATAGGCAGCCACCGTGCGCGGCGACGGCGTGCCGTCGAGCTCGAAGGTGAGGTCGCCGAGGCGCCGCTGCCACTCGCAGTCGGCAACGGGCGACGCCGCCGGCCGCGCCTCGAGCGGCACGGTGGCCGCGCCGTCCTGGGTCGTGAACGCGAACGTCGCCGGGATCTCGTGCTCGGCGATCAGCCCCGCGAAGCGCGGCGACCGGCGCACGAACACGCGCGCGTCCGCCTCCCGAAACACAAGGGCGTACCGTTCCGGATCCCACCAGGCGACGCGGCGGTTCACCCCGGCGTAGGCGAGCAGCGCCGTCTCGACGCCGTAGCGATCCATCGCCGCGCTCCATTCGGCGCGGCCGAGGTCGGCGCGGCCGAGCAGGCGATGAAACTCGGGCGGATAGGCGGGCAGCCGCGGATCGACGAACACCCGGTGGCGGGGATAGCCCCCGGTCGGCTCGAACAGCAGGTACGAGCCGGTCTCGAAGTCGTTGTACATGTGATCGCGCAGCCCGTGGCCGTCGACGAACGCGATCGCCGCCAGGGGCAGCTCGCGCGTGTCGAGATCGATCCCCCGCCCCGAGCGCCCCGTCAGGCGCGGCCCGGCGGCGAGGCCGGCGATCAACGCGGCGGCGGCGACCGACGGAATCGGTTCGGGGAGCGCACCGGGATGGCGCGCGCGCAGCCGATCGCCGAGCGCGGTCAGCGCCACCGCCAGCAGAGGCGCCGAGACGAGCGCGGCGTCGGCCGCGAAGCGAACGGACCCGGCCGCCAGCACGACGAACACCAGCGGCGGCAGCGCGTGCGCCCAGGCCATCCGGCGCCCCGGCGCGCGCAAGAGCAGAGCGCCGAACGACGCGACGAAGACGGCGCCGTAGACGTACAGCGCCGCATCGGACAGCCAGGTGGGCGACCGGAACTCGTCGACCGGGTGCAGGGCTGGCAGCGACAGGTGGAGGCGCAGGTAGCGCAGCAGGCCGAAACCGATCGGCGTCGCGAACAGGGCGGCCGACGCGCCCAGCGCGGCGAGCGCGAGGCGCCGCGCCGCCGCCCTGTCGCCCTCGAGCCGGGCGCCCGCGGCGGCGCACGCCAGCAGCGCCGGCGCCGCGAACGCGCCCGCATGCAGGTTCGCCCACAGCGCAACGCCGGCCCATGAAGCCAGGGTCACCAGGCGCGCGCGCCGGCCCGTCGCGGTCATCAGCGCGTCCACCGCGCCGAGCACGGCGACGGCCCCCAGCAACGAGAAGATGTGAGGGCGCTCGACGAATCGTTCGCGTCCGACGAACGCCGCCGCCGCCAGCGCGACCGCGGTGGCCGCCGGGCCGGCGCCGCGACGCCGGCAGATCCGGAACGCCAGCGCGAACGCCGCCAGCAGCACCACGGTCTTCGCGATCACGATCGCTGGGAAGCCGCCCCGCGCGTAGAGCGCCGCCGCGCCCACCTCGAACAGCCAGGCCGCATCGACGTCCGGGTAGTCAGGATAGGTGAACGAAAACAGGTTGCGGCCCGGCAACCCGTGCCGGGCCAGGATCTCCTGGCCGACCTTGATGCGAAAGAAGAGGTCCGATTCGGCCATCGGTCGCAGCGACAGCTCCGCCACAAAGGCGAGCAGTGCAATCAGCGGCGCGACGCGCAGGAAGGTCCGCACGGACTGCTATTCTTTAACATCGGAGGGGATAGAGGGTGGGGGCCCCCACCCTCCCCCTCCGAACCTCCCGCGAAGGGCTCGGGCCGGCAAAGCCGTCCCTCGCCCACGCGATACACCCTATGCTTCGACCTCACTCACTCGCTGCGATCCTACTGCTGAGCCTCCCGCATGCGCGGGGCGCGGACGCTTGCACGACGTTCATGCTGACCCGCGGCAGCGAGCGCGTCGTCGGGAAGAGCTACGACTGGGCCATGGGCCAGGGTCTGGTGATCGTCAACAAGCGCGGCGTCGCGAAGCAGTCGGTGCCGGCGAAGCCGGGCGATCGCGCGGCGCAGTGGATGTCCCGGCACGCCAGCGTCACCTTCAACCAGTACGGCCGCGAGTTCCCGACCGGCGGCATGAACGACGCCGGCCTCGTGGTCGAGGTGATGTGGCTGGATTCCAGCCAGTACGAACGCGCGGATCGCCGTCCCTCACTCAACGAGCTGCAGTGGATCCAGTACCAGCTGGACAGCTTCGCGACCGTCGCCGACATGGTGACGGCGGCGCCCGCCATCCGCGTGTCGCCCGTCTACGCGCGCGTGCACTATCTCGCGTGCGACCGGTCGGGCGCCTGCGCCGCCTTCGAGCACATCGGCGGCAAGCAGGTGGTGACGCCGGGCGCCCGCGCCCTGACCAACCACACCTACGCCGAGTCGGTCGCCTGGGCGGCCCAGCAGGCGCAGCCGCCGCCGGGCGCCGGGTCGCTACCGCGCTTCGCGCGCGCGGCCCGCCAGGCGGCCACCCCGACCGGCGGCGATCCCGTCGCGGCCGCGTTCGATCTTCTGGACGATGTGCGCTCGCCCGAGAGCCAGTGGAACATCGTCTACGACCCGGTCCACCTTCGCGTCAGCTTCCGCACGCGCGCCAGCCGCGGCATCAAGACGCTGGATCTCGGCAAGCTGGACGGATCCTGCGCGCGCGCCGTCGTGCTGATGGACATCGACGCCGACGCGAGCGGCGACGTCGCCGACCGCCTGCGACCCTACGATCTCACCACGAACCGCTCGCTCATCGAGCGGAGCGTGCGCCGCATCCGCAGCCAGCTTCCCGCCGGCGCGGTCGACCGGCTGGTGGCGTATCCGTCGTCGCTCGCCTGTCAGGCGCCCTGAATCAATTCAGAGGCTGAGGATGTAGTGCTGGCCGCCGCGGACGACCGCCAGCATCGGCTTGCCGCCGCGCGCGATCAGGCGCGCCAGCGCGGCGCGGCTGGCGCGGGTCTCGCCGCCCGGGACGCCGAGCAGGTCGCCGGGCTGGACGCCCAGCTTCGCGAACTGGCCGGGCGCCACGACCAGGAAGCGCTCGCGGCTGTCCGCCAGCGTCTGGATCTCGGCCATCGAGAGCTCCGGATAGGTCTGCTGCAGGATCTCCACCTTCTTGACCAGATCGCCCGAGACCGACGTCGGCACCTCGACGATCAACGTCCGCTGGCGCGGCGTGTAGATCCGCGGCGCGAACGTCCGCACCGCCTCCTCCAGCGCCTCGTCGATGGCCGCGGCGAAACCCCGCTTCTCGCCGTTGCCGGCGACCTCGGCCTCGTTGGCCATCCCTGATTCGATCGCCTCGACGGAACCGATCACCTCGGGCGCGCCGACCGGCCGAACCTCGACGCGCGCCACGAAGTCCACCACGAGCCGCTTCGTCGGCTGGAAGGTGCTGATCGGGTTCGCGCCCTTGGCCAGCCGCCGCCCGGCGCCGACACTGAGAGAAAACGTCAGCGCCGTGCCGGCGTCCTCACCGAGCGCCCGCAACGCCGACTGCACGTCGGCGTCGCCGCCGCCGGGCAGCTCGGCGGCGATCACCGCCCGCCCGCCGGTCACCTCGAGCAGGCTGTCGTCGGCCAGGCGCTGAACGTGGGCCTGCGCGCCCGGCCCCGACCACTCGAGGGCCGGCGGCAGCTCGACGATCGTCACGGCCGTCGGCGCGAACACGGCCGCGCCCGGTCGCACCTCGACCGTCGCGCCGCAGGCGGGCGTAACCAGCGCTGCCGCGGCCAGCGCCGTCGCGAGCAGCGACGCCCGGCCCGACATGGTCAAAAAACCGTGACCAGCGCGGCGTACAGCTCGGCCGCGCTGTCACCCACGCCCATCGCCGTGCCGGCCTGGGCGTTGTACAGCTCGGGCGTGTAGAGCCCGAACCCCCGCCGGACCGCCAGCCGCAGGCGAAGGTCGGTCGGCTCGCTGGCCGGCGACAGCGGCAGGTCGACGCGCGCGCCGGTGTGAAGCAGGAACCGGGTGCCGGAGATCGCGCTGCGTCCGTCGCGCTCGAGGCCGAGGCCGAGCTCGAGCGCCATCGCGTGCAGCACGCGCATCTGGTAGCTGTGATCGTCGGGGAGGTAGAGGGCCCCGGGCCGGAGGACGCCGAACGCGTCCAGCCCCAGGCGATCGACCGGGGTGTCGTTGAGATGGCGCCCGGCCGCCTGGGACGCGAACGCCCCCAGGTCCACACCGAAAAGCAGCCCGTCACCGATGCCGAGCACGGTGAAGAAGGCGGGAATCAGGTGGGTGTTGCCGTCTTTGAAGCCGACCGAGTCCAGGGTCCCCCCGAAGCCGACCGCCGCGGAGAGCCGCGGGCGGCTGACCGGCGCGCTGGCGGGCTCCGTCGTCACGACCGGCGGCGCCCCGGCCAAGATCGGTTCACCGAGGGGAGGAGGCGGAGGAGGCGGTGGCGGTGGAAGCGCGGCGGGCGGCGGCGTCTCGGGCGGCGGCGCCACGGCCGCGGGCGCCTCGGGCGGGACCGGAGGGGCCGGCGGCGTCGCTGCGCCGTCGGGCGGCTGCGGCTGCTCCGGCGCTTCCGCCTCGGTGGCCGGTGGCGTCCCGACGGGCGTCGTCGGCCCCCACGCGCGCGCGCGCGACGGTGATGCGACCACCGCCAGCAGAGCCGCGCACGCAATCCCGCGAATCGTCATGGCCATTTCGCCCGCCGACCTTTTTATCACGGCGTTCACTATCGATATATGCTTCCTCGGAAGCGCCGAGCAACGCCGTGGCTGACGAGCCGACACCCTCCGTCCCCGAAAAACCGCCGGCCGAAAAAGGCCTGGCCGATCTGCTGGGCGAGGCGTCTCGGCTCTACCGGGCGCACGCCCGATCGATGTTGCTGATCTGCGCGCTGCTGTTCGTGCCGATGTCGCTCGCGAAGTCGTGCGCGATGTCGGCGCTGCTCGGTCCCAAGGTGGCCGCCGATTCCGCGGCCGAGGTGGTCGGCCTGGCGCGCGCGGCCGAAGCGTCCCGTCAGGCGCTGGCTGACGCCTACGCGCGCAACGCCGACGCCGAGACGGTCGCCCGCCTGCAGCGCGAGAACGTCAAGCGCCTCGACGAGCTGTCCGGCCAGGCGACCCGGATTGCGGCCGGTGTGCCGGGGCCCTTCACGCTCTGGGTGCTCGGCGTGCTGGCGGTGCTGGTGTCGGCGCTCGCGTTCGCCACCGCCGTCCCCGTGATGGCCGGTGCGGTGACCATCGCCGTCGCCGATCGGCTGGAGGGTGGCCAGGCGGGCTGGATCGAATCCTGGATGCTGCTGTTCGGGCGGCTGGGCGGCCTGCTGGCAGCCGTGGTGCCGGCGGCGGGGCTGATTGCGATCGGCCTCGCGCTCTGGGTGATCCCCGGTCTGGTCGTCGCCTTCTGCTTCGCGCTCGTGGCGCAGGTCGCGGTGGTCGAAGGCCTGGGTGGCGCGGCGGCGCTCCGGCGCAGCGTCGAGCTGGTCGGCGCCGACTGGTTGCGCGTCGCCCTGCTGGTCGGCGTGTTCGCCGGCCTCACCTGGGCCGCGCGGCGCCTCGCCGACCTGATCGTCCCCGACAGCGCTGTCTTCATGACCCAGCTTCTCGGCGATCTGCTGACCCTGGTCGTCATGCCGTTACCGTTGATCGCGGCGGCTCTGCTCTACCTCGACATCCGCAAGCGGCGCGACAACTTCGGCGACGACGAGCTGCGCGCCGCGCTGGCATCACTCCGCAAGTAACGGCTTCGTCAATTGACGCAGGTGACGTCGGTCATGTCGTGGCAGCCCGACCAGGCGGGCATCGTCAGCGCGTAGCTCGCGAGCACGTCCATCCCGCGCACGGTCACGCCGAAGTGCCCGTGCAGGTGATGGGGGCAGGCCTGCTGACTGCTGGGACAGCTCGGCAGCAACGACACGCGCGCGACCTCGAAACCGCCACCGGCGGAGGTGAACTGCGCGTCGGGTATCGGGCTGTCGTCGAGCATGATCGGATTCGGATCCCCCTCCTGGCGCACGACGGCCGCGACCTGATCGAACCAGGGCAGCACCGCGAACGTCAGATCGTCGAAGAACAGATCGGCCGAGACCGCGAGCGACAGGCTCGGCTCGCAGTCGATTCCTTGGGTCATCAGCAACGGCAGGTTGTTGTTCGTGCTGACGACGAAGTCACCGGTCATCACGATCTCCTTCGCCTGTCCGGCGACCAGCGGGATCGGATCAGGCGGCGGGCCGCTGCCGTCTGGCACGGCGAAGGTGACCAACGTGTTGTCCGTCGCCGCGAGCAGCCGCCAGATCGACGCGCCCGGCTGGCCGAGCAGCGTGTCGCAGGTGCCCGACTGCGGCGGCAGCGACGCGGCCACGTACTGCACGCTCCAGGACGCGATCGGCGGCATCTGCTCGTGCGCCATGTCGGGCGAGTGAACGCCGGGCGCCGTCCTCCCGTAGGTCGTGACGATGTTGCCGGAGAAGACCGCGATCGGCTGGTCGGCGGTGATGTCGGTGCCGGAGAGATCCTCGCCGTCGGCGCCGGTCCACACCTGGTACACGTCGCCGTCGCCCAGCATGAACTGGAACGTAGCGCTCATATCCCGCCGGTCCATGCCCGTGACCGCCATGAGCGCGGTGGCCGGCAGCTTGACGTTGACCGTCGTCCGCGGCTCGGTGCCGACGATCAGCAGCCGGCCGGCGCCGTCGGGCGCCCCCGCCGCCGAGACGGCGCTGCCTGTCGCCGCCTGCGCGTACGTCATCGCCAGGTAGTGCGAGCCGAGGACGTGCGTCGGCAGCAGCATCGTCCCACCGGAGCTGCGCGCTTGCTCATCGCGATCGTCGCTTTCGATCTGCGCGACGGTGACGGGCCGGGTGCTGAGCAGGCGCAACCCGTCGGCGGCGTTGAAACCGCTCGTGACGACTTCCTTGCCCGCGACGGACAGCCGCGCCGCCCCACCCGCCCCGACGGTCGTCGTGTCCTTGACCATCCAGCTCCCGTCCGCCCCCAGCTCCTCCAGCGTGACGGTCGCCTTTTCGGCGCCGGAATTGGCGATGAGAAAGCTCGTGAACGCGGCGGCGTCGCTGGCGACGTTGTCAGCCTCCGTCGTGTAGAAGACGCAGCCGGCGAAGCTGTACCGCATGCCATCCGCGGCCGCGCAGGCAGGCGACATGCAGCGGCCCTGGCTGCACGCGCCGTCCGCGGTGCAATCGTCGATCACCTCGCCGACAGCTCCGTTGTGGCATGCGCGAACGCGCAAACCGTCGCAGATGGGCGGGGCCGCGCATTTCGGGATCGTCTCGCCGCCGTCGATCTGCTGCTGAGCCGGCGTTGCGCCACAGCCGCAGAGCGCGAGCGCAACCGCCAGCGAGAAACATGCATCTCGTCTCATGTGAGGCGTGCAACCAGATCGCGCTACATGACGGTGCAAGGTGCGCTTCCCATCTCAAACGATCGGTTTTCTCGACGGGAATTTCATCAAAAAAAGATGAATGCGTTGCAATGACATGCCTTGCCAAGCGCGGTGCGCTAGGGCTACGATTTTCCAACCTTGCCCCGCGCGACGACGGTCGTCCTCGCCCTGGCGTTCGGGCTCACGAGCAGTTCCGTGGTGCTCGCCGCGCCGGCGACTGGTAAGCCGCAGGACAACCCGTTCGACGAACGCAGCGGCGCCGACGCAGCGGCCGGCGCACAAGGGCAAGGTGAAGAAGAGGAGGAGCAGGGGAAGAAGCCGGCTGACGAGGCGAAGCCTCCGCCCGCGCGCGACGAGGGCGCGACGGGCGAGCCCGAAGAGCCCGGCGAGGAGGGCGGCGCCGAAGAAGGAGAAGAAGAAGGCGGTCTGCATGCGCTCGCCTGCCTGGAGGGCGACACCGCCGACGGCAAGCGCAAGGGCGTCCAGCGCCGCGACTTCCTGAAACGCCACCGCTTCGAGATCGCCGCGGTCGGCGGCTATTACGCGTCCGACGCGCTGTCGTCGACGTACAGCTACGGCGGCGCCGTCGCGTACTACCCGTCGGAAGATTTCGGCGTGGAGGTCCTGGTCACGCGCACGCCGATCAAGTTCAGGCTGGAGGAGCCGTTCAACACGTTCGATCAGGAGCAGCACTTCGTCCCCAGCGCGGCGTTCCAGGGGATCGGGTCGCTGCTCTGGTCGCCGATTCACGCCAAGTTCAAGTTCACCGAGGCGACCATCGTTCACGGCGACGTGTTCGCGCTGGCCGGCGCCGGCCGCACGTTCCACGAGTCGGTGCTCGGCCTCACCTGGGAGGCGGGCCTCGGGCTCAAGCTCTACTTCTCGCGCTTCGTCACCTTCCGGCTGGACGTTCGCGACTTCCTGATCCCGCAGGAGGTGCTGGGACGGGGCCGCAGCACGAACAACCTCACCATCCTGGGAGGCATCAGCCTGTGGCTGCTGTGAAGACGGGCGCCATCGCCGCGCTGGCGGTCCTGTGCCTGGCGGCGCGCGCGCGCGCTGCCGATCCCGACGACGACGCGGAGGAGGCCGCCGCCAAGACGGAGGCCGCCAAGCCGGGCGGCGATGCCTGCGTCGACGAGGACGTGAAGGCGGATCTGTTCGCCAAACGAAAGCAGCGGACCAGCCGCGAGCGGCTGTTCCAGCAGACCAACCGCCACGAGCTGTCGCTCCGTTTCGGCTACTACGAATCCGACACGTTCGACGGGTCGTACGAGACGCACCTGGGCGACATCCCGTACGTGTCGAAGGTGCCGTACCTGAGATCGGTTCCGATGACCGGCATCTTCGGATTCACCTACGGCTACCACATGACCGAGGACTTCGAGGTCGAGGCGTCGGCGGCCGTCACCAGGCTGAATTCGCGCGGCGGCCCCGAGCTGGAGCGCACGTTCGCAGTGCTGGAAGGGAAGCCGCGCCGGCAGCTGATGTTCGACGCGTCGCTGGTCTACTCGCTCGCGCACGCCAAGATGCGCTTCGGCGGATCGATCACCCACTTCGACTTCTTCCTGCTGGCGGGCGGCGGCGTGGTCGATTCGGCGGTGTCGCAGGGCATCGCCGGGGTGGGCGGGATCGGCCTGAAGTTCTTCCTGGGGCGGGCGTGGGCGGTCCGCTTCGATCTGCGCGACCACGTCTTCCAGCAGCAACTGCTGGCGGACACGTTCGTGGTCAACGACATCTCTGCCACCCTGGGCCTCAGCATCTATTTGCCGATGAGGGAGTGACGATGCACCTGGTGATTGCATTGCTGACGTCTCTGCTCGCGGCCGAAAGGCTGCCGGTGCACAGCCGGCTGGCGGCCGCACCCGGGCCGAGCGCTCGTCCCGCGCCGGCCCAGACGGCCGACGAGGGCGGCGCCCCGGCCAAGGCGCCGCCCGCCGCGCCGCCCGCCGCCACCATCGACGTCGCCCGGCTGCGCGCCGAATACGACAAGCTGCGCGACGCGCTGTTTCGCGCGCGGGCGCGCGCGGAGCTGGTCGAGGAGGGCGTGTACGCGTCGAAGATGGGCGCCCGCATTCGCTGGAAGGGCGCGCCCGACTTCATCATGCGGCGCGCGGAGGTCCGCCTGGACGGCAATTCGATCTGGGACTCCGGCGAGAAGCCGCTCGTCGACGAGATCATCAAGGTGTCGGAGCGGCCCATCAAGCCCGGCCAGCACAGCGTCACGCTGCGGCTGGAGATCCGGCCCGGCAAGAAGAGCGAGAAGGAACACGAGGGGCTGGGCTACGAGATCGAGCACAGCTTCGTGGTCAACATCCCCGACGGCAAGCGCACCACCATCGACATCACCGCGGACGACGACGGCGACCTGCCGGAGTACGAGCCCGAGATCGAAGTCGAGATCGAATCGGAAAAGTGACAGCCCTCCTCCTCGCCCTGCTGTTTCAGAAAGCGGATCCGGCCGCCGCCGCGGCGCCGCCGCCCGATCCGATGGGCAAGTACCTGGCCGATCTGGAAAACGCCGGCATCCTGACCAAGGGGGAAGACAACGGGCCCGCGTCGCTCGAGCGCCTGCGGAGCCAGCTGGCCGAGGCGGAGGACGACCTGGTCACCGGCAACGCGCAGGTCGCCAGCGTGAAGCTGTTCCGGCTGGTCGAATCGCGCGACTATGCGAAGTTCGATTACGCGCCCGAATACGCGATCGCCGAGCTGACGCTGTCGCGCGCGCTGATCCGGGCGGGCGGGTACAAGACGGCCGAGCGGTACCTGCTGCGCGTGCTCGGGCGCGGCCCGAAGTCGCCGGCGTTCGCGCCCGCCTATCGCGGCCTGGTCGACATCGCGCTCGAGACGCGCGAGCAGGCGGCGATCCTGGCCGTGCTCGACCACTTCGGCGAGGACCTCGCGGCGCGCGGCGGCGAGCTGCCAAAGGACGCCGCGTGGGAGCACACCTATCTGGCGGGCAAGGTCGCGTACGAGGCCGGTGACACCGCCCGCGCCGAGTCGCTGTTCTCGGGCGTCGATCGGCAGTCGCGCTTCTACGCGGCGGCGCTCTACTTCCGCGGCCTCATCCACGCGCGCCGCGGGCACCTGGCGTCGGCGCGCCGGTCGATGTGCGAGATCGTCGAGCAGGTGGATCAGGACCGGTTCACCTTCTTCATCGACGGGCGCTACTACGGCATCAAGGACCTGGCGTACCTGGCGCTGGGCCGCATCGCGCACGAGCAGGAGAAGTACGACGACGCATACTACTTCTACTTCCGCGTGCCGGAGGATTCGGAGCGCCTGCCCGACGCGCTGTTCGAGGCGTCCTGGTCGATGTTCCAGGCGGGCGAGTACGAGGCCGCCAACGCGTTCCTGGAGGAGTTCGATCGCTCCTTCGGCAAGACGCCGCTCGCCCCGGACGTGATGCTGCTGCACGCGATGATCGACCTCAAGTCGTGCCGGTTCGACGAGGTGCGCGCGACGCTGGACAAGCTGGTCAAGACCTACGGGCCGATCCAGGAGCGCGTGGCGACGCTGCTCAAGGATCCGGACAAGCGGACCGCCTTCTACCGGCGCCTGCTGAGCAAGCGATCCATCGGAATGCCGCGCGATCCGATCATCGAGCTGCTCAAGGTCGACCCGGCCTTCTACAAGTTCTACGCCGACATCGTCGCGCTCGACCGCGAGGCGGGGATGGTGCCCAACGAGGTCGCGGTGTGGGACGAGCTGACCGCCCACGAAAAGGGCGGCGGGGCGTCGAACGCGACCGAGGCGGTCCGGCTGGTGAACGACGTCGAGGCGCTGCGGCCGCTGGCGGCCGGCGATCCCGAGATGGAGAACCGCGTCGCCGATCTGGCCGATCAGGCGCGGCGGGCGGCGCGGCTCGGGAACGTCGGGAGCGGGCCGTTCGCCAAGGAGGCCGAGACGTCGCTGGCGCTGGCCGGCGAGGCGCGCAAGCTGCGCGTGCAGCTGGTGGCCGCCACCAGCACGATCGCCAACAAGGCGCTCGTCGATCTCGACAAGCGATTGCGGGAGCTGCTGCGCCGCGCGCGCCTGACCCACATCGACGCCGTCATCGGCAAGAAGAAGAAGCTGGAGATCGAGATCGCGAACCTGCGCCAGGGGCGTTTCCCGGCGGATCTGTTCGCGACCCTGCAGCTCGAGGGGTTGATGGGCGACGACGAAGAATACTGGCCGTTCGAGGGTGAGTACTGGTCCGACGAGTACGAGAACTACAA
>DATFXS010000544.1:0-11334 GCA_035315605.1 Polyangia bacterium | reverse complement strand
GTCGTACCGGCCGCCGATCGCGGGCAGCGACATCTCGCTGCGTCGCCAGCCGCTTTATCCGGAGACGTCGCCGCTGAACGTCTTCAACCGCATCTTCGGCGGCACCCTGCCGACGGGCACGGACCCGGCGAAGATCCTCGCGCAGAAGCTTTCGGTGCTCGACTACATGCGCAAGGACCTGGCGCGCATGCAGACCCTGATCCCCGCGACGGAGAAGGATCGCCTGACGAACCACGCCAATGCGATCCAGCAGCTCGAGGCGAGCCTGCGCCAGACGTACGGGATGATGCCGAACACCGCGGTGTGCACGAAGCCGGCGATGCCGCCGACCTACGCGAACACCAGCACCGGCAAGCAGATGATGGGCACGAGCACCACCGTGTTCACGACCTACTCGGGCGTCGACTACTACGTCACCGGCTCGCCGAACAGCCACCCGCACCTCGATCTCGGCCTGAACCAGCTCCGCCTGATCAAGACGGCGTTCGCCTGCGACCTGGTCCGCGTCGCGACGTTCATGTGGTCCGCCGGAACGAACTGGGTCGTGTTCCCGGGGATGTTCCAGGGCGCGACGATCAAGGGCAGCCCGCAGTCGACGCCGCACCATCCGCCCAGCCACAGCGATCCGTCGATGGATTCGATGACGCCGCTCTGGCTGAACCAGATCAACCAGTTCTACTCGCAGGCGACGTCGACGGTGCTGCAGGAGTTCCTGAGCGCGCCCGACGTCGACGGCGGCATGCTGATCGACAACACGATCATCGTCTACCTGACCGAGGTGGCCCGCGCCTGGGACCACAACCAGCAGAACATGCCGCTCATGGTCTTCGGCGGGAAGAACACCGGCGTGCAGGGCGGCACCTTCCTGAAGGTGACCGGCGGGCCGCTGCCCCAGCAGACCGGCTCGGGCAACGCGAACCGCCCGTTCAACGACCTGTGGCTGGCGCTGATGCCGAAGTTCGGCGTGAACGCCAGCGTTCTGACCAGCGCGATCAAGGGCACCTACTACACCAACCCGGCCAGCACCCCGACGTACACCGGCGCGCTGCCCGGCGTTTTCGCCTGATCCACGCAACAGTTCGCGTTGTGACGCGATTTGCGCTAACGTGATCGTTTAGGTTGTTACCGAATCAGAAGCCGTCACCGACGGCGGCGATTGCAAACCGTGCCAGCAACGGGCAAAGCTTGCAGCCCGTGTCGGCGGTCCCCGCAAACCTGAGGCTGGCGAACCAGGCGGCGTTGCTGGGGCAGTTGCTCGGGCGCAAGGCGGCGAGCCGCGCCGAGCTGGCCAAGGCGACGGGGATGAGCAAGCCGACGACCGGCAAGATCATCGACGATCTGATGCACGCCGGCGTCGTCGAGGAGATCAAGTTGATGGACGGCGGCCGCCCCAGCGTCGGCCGGCCCGGCAAGCAGCTTCGCCTCGCCACCAACCGTTCGCGCTTCGTGGTCGTCGACCTGGGCGTCGAGTCGACGCGCGTCTCCGCCTTGCCGCCGTCGCCGCTGGAGCAAGACCGCTGGGACGTGACGTTCAAGACGCCGCCCACCGCCGACGCCTGGCAGGAGAAGATGGCGCAGCTCGCCGAGAAGCTGCAGATCCGGCGGCCCTGGGCGGTCATGGTCAGCACGCCGGGCGTCGTCGACGAGCGCGCGGGGCGCGTGCTGCTGTCGCCCAACCTGCACTGGTCCGAGCACGCGGATCTGCCCTGGATCCTGCGACAGATCTGGTCGTCGCCGGTCGGCCTGGTTCAGGAGGTGCGGACGCTGGCGCTCGGCGAGCTGGGCGCGCGCCCCGACGGCGACGACTTCATCATGGTCGACATCGCCGACGGCGTGGGCGGGGCGCTGATGCTGGGCGGCCGCATCTACCAGGGCGCGCTGCCGATGAGCGGCGAGATCGGTCACACGCCGATTCCGGGCAACAACCGGCTGTGCGGGTGCGGCGGGCGCGGCTGCCTGGAGACGCTAGCGTCGCAGCGGGGCATGATCCAGAGCCTGCGCGAAGCGAAGGGGCACCCCCCGACGCACGCGCTGACGTTCGCGGACGTCGTCAAGGCGGCCGAGCGCGAGCTGCCGCCCTGGATGAAGTCGACCTTCGACGCCATCGCGACCTGCGTCAGCGCGGCGCTGAACCTGTACGGCGTCCGGCGCGTCGTCATGGTCGGCCGGATCGCCGAGCTGCCCGCGCTGGCGACCGATTACCTGATCGGCGTCATCCAGCGCGCCTCGATGTGGAGCCGCTTCGACGCCGTCGCCGTCACGCTGGCGCCCAAGCGCATCGCGCGCGGCCTGGTGATCGCCGGCATCCACCGCTTCGTCATGCCGGCCGACTGGTCGACGGCGTAGGCGGGGCGCTGCGCTCGTCGGGCTCCGCTCGCCTTTTGGGTTGAGGGGGCCGCGGTCTGTGTGTGCCCCTCCGTGCTCAAACAGTCCTCGCGGGTCGATTCCAGATCTCCTCGGCAGACTCAGCAGACCGCTGCGGAACTGCGCGCGGAGGGGCACACACAGCCCACGTCCTTCTCAACCCGCGGCTTCGCTCCACCTTGAAACGAGCAGCTTTCGCGCGGAGTGAAGCGGTGTCGTCGAGGCGCCGTGGACGTTGTGTTCCCTCCCGCGCGCAGTTCCGCAGCGGCCCGCTGAGCCCGCCGAGAAGATCTGGGCTGAAGCCGCGAGGACTGTTTGAGCACGGGGGGGAACACGACGGCCGCGGCTCCCGACGAAGAAGCGAACGGAGCGTCAGCGGTCGGCGGAGACGGCGGCGCCGAGGACGATTGATGACAGGATCACGACGCCGACTGCGGTCAGCAGCGGCCAGTGATCGCGGGCCCAGGCCGCGGGATCATCGGTCAGCTTCGCCTTCGCGGGCGGCTGCGCGAGCAGGACCGGGGGCGCCAGCTCGGTCGTCGGCTGGGTGGCCGGTGGCGCCGGCGTTCCGGATTGCGCGTCGGCCTGGGCGAGCCGGCGCGCGGTCTCGTCCAGCCGCATGACCGCCGAATCGATCGTCCCGGGCTCGCTCGCGGCGGTCACCAGCACGGCGTCGCGTTCCTGTCCGTTGGCGTCGATCAATCGCACGCCGACGGGCGCGTGGACACCGCCCTTCGGCTCGAGCACGAGCGCGAAGCGCGCGCCCATCCGTCGCGCGTGCGCGGCGGCGGTCGCGCCGTCCAGCCCCAGCAGGGCGCGCGTCGGGATGACCACGTCCAGCGTCGGCCCGGCCAGCGTCACCACCGCACCCCATCCGACGTGCCCCAGCTCCTCGACGCGGATCAGGTGTTCGCCTTCGACCAGATCGCGGAACACGATCCCGCCCGCGACGGGCATCAGCGCGCCGCCATCCAGCGCCACCTGCGCGTCGGCCGACCCGGCGACCGTCAGCGTGCCGCGCGACCGGGTCCGGACCTCGGCGACGGCGCGCGCGAAGTCGGCCATCGCCTGGGGCGGGATCTCGCGCGCGTTCAGGGCGCGCGCCGGCGTCAGGGCGGCCGCCCGCAGGTAGTCGGCGTAGGCCTGGGTGCGCGCGTCCGTGGGCGGCGTCGCGGCGGTCGCATTCCAGTCCGCGCGCGCGGTCGCGATCGCCCGGTACAGATACAGATCCGACAGATCATCGGTCGACAGGCCGGCGCCACCGGTTGTCGCGACCTCGGCGCGGGCAGCGTCGAGATCGCGCAGCGCTTCGCCGAAGGCGATCTTCTGGGCGTTGAGGACGCCGCTCTTCACCAGCTCGGGCGCGCGGGGCGCCGGCGGTGCCGGGACGTCGACCACCTCGACCGGACGCAGCTTGTAACGCGCGGCCGCCGCGGTGAACAGGCGCTGGAGGGCGTCGTCCTCGGGAGCGTCGGGCAGGTGGATGTAAAGCGGATGGACGGTCGGCACCGGTTCGTCGGCGCGCGCGGCGCGCACCGATGCGAGCGTCGCGACAGTCAGCAGGGCGGGGACGACACGGGCACTACGGCGCAGCATCCGGCAATTCTGAACCCGGTCGCCGCGCCGTCAATTTCGCAAGCTGTCGCTAGACGGTCGTCTTGACCTTGAACGATCGCTTGATCATCCCGATCCAGAACCCGAGGCCGAGGATCACGGTCAAGATGAGGCCCGTGTACGACCAGCCCGAGTAGTTGTTCGGGACGATCATCGCGAACAGCATCGGGCCCGAGGCGTAGGTGTTGAAGCGCGACGCCTTGCCAGCCGTCGCCGCCAGCTTGGCCGCATCGGGGTGGGGCGTGCCGGCCGCCATGCCACCGAGGATCAGCTTCTGGCGCGGCCAGATCACGAACCAGACGTTGAACCACATGATGATCGCGATCAGCATGCCGATCATGATCCAGCCGCCGCGGGGGCTGATGCCGCCGCCCTGCTCGAAGAGCATGTGCTGGTGCATGTACTTGTAGCCGAACAGCGCGAGCCCGAAGATGAACGTCCACATCGCGCCCCAGCGAAACCACCAGAAGGCACGCAAGAGAAGCTTCGGGTTGACCTTCGGCTTCAGCTCCTTGTCGAGATCAGCCTGGAAGGGAACGTTCACCAGGTTGAAGAAGAACAGGTGTCCCAACCAGATGATGCCGAACATGATGTGTCCGAACCGGAGCAGGACATTGATCAGCGATGGGGGGTCTAGGAACATGAGGGCTCTTTACACCCATTCGGCTGGTCGGTCTACCCATTCGGGTAGCTCCGCTCGGCTAACGTCGGGGGCGGAGTGGGACGGTGAGCTCCTCGTCCTCCGCGAGCAAGCTCGGAATCCCGTCGGCCGCAAACGATCAGAGCGGCCGCCTACGCTCCGGCCGAGGAGCTCCCCGTCCCACTCCGCGCCTGGCGTTGCGCCTCGACTCCGCTTCGTGGACTTCCGGGCGGAGCGAAGTTTTGCTCTGAGTCGAGTGAGGGGAAGCCTCAGCGCCGCGTGCGCTTACGGGGCTTCCCCGAAAGCGGCGACGGCGCGTCGGCCGCGCGCGCCGCCGCGGCGGCGTCGGGCCAGTAGCGCGCGTAGAGATCAGACTTGAGATATTCGGCGCGCAGGGCCGCCTCCATCTCTTTGAGGCGCTTGTAGAGTCGGCGCGGCTTGCGCGGTTTGCAGCGCGCCAGCACGTACGAAGCGATGAGCGGCATCGCCACGGTCGAATCGACGTAACAGACGACGGTGTCGGGCAGCAGGTCGGGGTCGATCTTTCCCCACGACACCGCCTCGGCGGGCGTTGCGCCCGACAGGCCGCCGGTGTCCGGGCGCGCATCGGTGATCTGAATGAAGTAGTCGTGGCCGCGTTCGGAGACGCCGAGGATCTCCTGCAGCTGCGGTTCGGTCTGCAAGAGGAAGTTCTTGGGCGCGCCGCCGCCGAAGATCACGACGCCGGACTTGCCGCCCGGCTGGCGCTTGGCATCCAGCACCAGCGCAGACATCTCGGTCACGTCGGCCGCCGGATCCAGGTGGGGACCGCGCTCGGGCGACGCCGTGTAGATCGCCGCCAGGTTGAGGCCGATGGTCGAATCGCCCGGCGACGCCACCCAGATCGGCAGATCGAGATCGTGCGCGGTGGCGAGCAGTGACGGCTTCTCGACCCCGATCTTGCGGGCGGTCTCGAGCGCGTACTTGCCGATCAGATGATGCAGCTCGGAACCCGAGATCCGCTTGCGGAACTCGGTCGACATCATCACGCGGTACAGCCACTCGTCCGTCTTGTAGAGGACGTCGGCGGGGAACAGCACGTCGTAGACGCGGATGATGCCGTCCTTGCGCAGGGCCACGTCGTGCGCGCCCGACACGACGTCGGGCTGGCCACGGTAGAGCGCCAGGTCCAGGTCGAAGTGCAGATCGTGGTAGAGGTTCGCGCCCGTCGACGACAGGTAGTCGATGAAGCCGGCCTGCATCAGCGGCACCAGCACCGATGACAGTCCGGCGGGCGTCAGCGCGCCCGCGATCGACAGGCCGATCGTGGTGCCGTCGTCGATCATGCGCGCGAAGGTCTGACAGGCCTCACGCAGGCGGGCGCTGTTGTAGGCGTTGTAATAGTTGTCGATCAGGTCGACGACTTCGGATGAGCCACGCACGAGCGGAGCGGGGCGGATGCGGCGCTTCGGGTGCAGCATGGCCAGGGAACCTAACACAACCCACGTGCCATTCAGATGGGAACCCTCAAAGGGTTTCTTCCCCTCCCGCGATGAGCTGCGCGCGGCGAAGCTGCGCTTCGCTCGACGCGTACCGGAACGCGATCCGCGTTATGCTAAAACCGGTTCGGTCCCCTTGAGCGTCTCCTCATTCGCGCGGTGGCACGTGGTCGCGTTCGTCGTGGCGGCGGCGGGCTGCGCCGCGGGCGCGCCGTCGCCGAAGACACCGACCCCGGAAAACCCGCCGGGCGCGCTGGCGGCTCCGCCGCGCGTCATCCGCGTCGATCCGATGTCGGGCGGCGGCGCCATCAAGCCGGCGGGGCTGGCCGCGCTGGAAGAGGAGCTGCAGCGCGGGATGAAGGAGCTGGGCGGCAAGGGCAAACCGCCGCCGTACTACATCGCCTACGAGATCCACGATCGCAACGACGTGACGGTGGCCGCCAGCTACGGCGCCCTCGTGCAGTCGTCGGTCCGCCGCGCGCGCATCCTGGACACCGACGTGCGCGTCGGGACCTACAAGCTCGATTCGACGCACACCATCCGATCGAACGACTTCGACTTCTCGTCGGTGACGGGCGGGCACCCGGTGGCGCTGCCGCTGTCCGACGACGCGAACGCCCTGCGGACGGTCGCCTGGCGCGAGACCGACCACCGCTACAACGACGCGGCCGAGCGGCTGGTGAAGATCCGGACCCAGCACACATTGAAGGTGGCGGACGAGGATCCGTCCGACGACTTCTCGCGCGAGAAGCCGGCCAGCTACCTGGGCCCCCCGGCGACGCTGAGCATCGACCTTCCGGCCTGGGAAGCGCGCATCCGGGATCTGTCGGGGCGTTTTCGAGGCCAGGCGGAGATTCAGGATTCGGGCGTGACGCTGCAGGCGTCCAGCCTGACGCGCTGGCTGGTCAACTCGGAAGGGACGGTCGTCCAGACCGGGCGCAACTACGTGCGTGTCTACATCGAGGCGAACACGCGCGCCGACGACGGCATGGAGCTGGAACGGTTCGAGACGTTCGACGCCGCGACCGTCGACGGTCTGGGCACGAACGCCGAGATGGAGAAGGCCGCCGATGCGGTCATCACCGACCTGCGCGCGCTGCGCAAGGCGCCGCTCGCGGATCCGTACATCGGCCCGGCGATCCTGGAGGGGCGGGCGGCGGGCGTCTTCTTCCACGAGATCTTCGGCCACCGCGTGGAAGGGCACCGACAGAAGAACGAGGAGGAGGGTCAGACGTTCGCCAAGAAGGTCGGCGAGCCGATCATGCCGGCGTTCGTATCGGTGTACGACGATCCGACCCTCTCGCGCCTCGGCAGCGCGGATCTGAACGGCTTCTACCGCTTCGACGACGAGGGGGTGGTGGCCCAGCGCGCCTCGCTGGTCGAGGACGGCGTCCTGCGCGGCTTCTTGCTCAGCCGATCGCCGACGCGCGGCTTCGCGCAGTCGAACGGCCACGGCCGGCGCCAGGAAGGGCGCGCCATCGTGTCGCGGCAGGGGAATCTCGTCGTCGAGCCGAAGCGGTTCGTCCCGGTCAGCGAGCTGCGCGACCTGCTGCGCGCAGAGGCGAAGCGGCAGGGCAAGCTGTACGGGCTCTCGTTCCGCGACATCTCGGGCGGCTTCACCAACACCCAGCGCGGCGGCCCCCAGGCGTTCAAGGTGCTGCCGATCCTGGTTTATCGCATCTGGGTCGACGGCCGGCCCGACGAGCTGGTGCGCGGCGTGGATCTGGTCGGCACGCCGCTCGCGGCGCTGTCGCGCATCATCGCCGCCTCCGACGACTACCAGACGTTCAACGGCTACTGCGGCGCCGAATCCGGTTTCGTGCCGGTCTCCGCGACCAGCCCGAGCCTCCTCGTGCAGCAGATCGAGGTCGAACGGCGCGACAAGGGCAACGACAAGCCGCCGCTGCTGCCGGCGCCGGCGCTGGCCCCGAAGGCGCCGGCCCCTCCGCGAGGCGCGCCATGACCGTCCGGCGCGGGTTGGCGGCTGCTGCGCTGCTGGTCGGCGCCGCCGTCGCGCGCGACGCAGGCGCGGATGCTCTCGCCAAACCGCCGGCCGCGCCGCCGCCCGCCATGCGCGTCAACCCGACCGCGGTTCGCCAGGCGATGGAGGACGAGCTGGCGCGATCGATGAAAGAGCTGCGCATGGGCGAGGACGAACCGCGCCCGTACTACATCGGCTACACGATCTCCGATCTCGATCAGGCGACGACCAGCGCGACGCTGGGCGCGCTGACCGCCTCGCACGCCTACAAAGGACGGCTCCTGCGCACGGAGATCCGGGTCGGCGACGCGAACTTCGACAACAGCAACTTCGAGGGCGGCGCCAGCGTCGAGGCGATCCCGATCGAGGACGACTATGCGGCGCTGCGCCGTGAGATCTGGCTGCGCAGCGACGAGGCGTACAAGCTGGCGGTCGAGACCCTGGCGCGCAAGCGCTCGGCCGCGGCGGGGCAAGCGGCCGCCGACGAGGACGACGGGGTCGGCGATTTTTCGGCGCAGGCGCCCGCCCACGTCGAGGTCCCGTTCACGGCCAGCGCGGCCGATCCCGAGACGCTGCGCGAGACGGTGCGCAAGCTGTCGCTGGTGCTGGCGTCATTCCCGGAGATCTACGGATCGCACGTGACGGGAACCACCGCCATCGTCCGCCGCCGCCTCGTCACCAGCGAGGGGAGCTGGGTCGACGACAACCAGCGCACGGTGCGCATCGACGTCGTCGCCGACACGCAGGCCGACGACGGGATGAAGCTGCGCAGCTTCGTGCCGTTCTCGGCGCTGGATCCGGCGGGGCTGCCGCCCTTCCCCGAGATGGAGAAGGCCGTGCGCGCCATGGCCAAGGAGCTGACCGCGTCGCGGCGCGCGCCGATCGCCGCCTCGGGCGCGGGCGCCGTTCTGTTCGAGGGGCCGGCGGCCGCGCAGCTCGTGAAGATCCTGATCGGCGATCAGCTGGGCGGCACGCCGCCGCCCAAGACCGCCTCGGCCGGCAGCGACGAGGGACAGCAGAGCGTGCTGGCGGGCAAGCTGGGGCAGCGGGTCGCCGCGCCGACGCTGTCGCTCGTCGACGATCCGCTGCTGGCGTCGGCGCCCGGCAAGGCGCCGCTGTTCGGAGGCTACCGCGTCGACGACGAGGGCGTGCCGGCGCAGCGGGTGTCTCTGATCGAACAAGGCGTGCTGAAGTCGCTGCTGATGTCGCGCACGCCCCGCAAGGAGATCACCAAGTCGAACGGGCACGGGCGCGCGCCGCGTTTCGCGGGCGTGCGCGCGCATGTCGGCACGCTGGTGCTGACCGGCGCGCGCGGCGCCAAGCGCGCCGATCTGATCGCCGATCTGGCCAAGGCGGCGAAGGGCGGGGGCGTCACCACCTACGTCGTCCGCCTGCTCGACGACGGTTCGATCCTCGGCGACGCGGACGATCTGGCGGCGCTGTTCTCGTTCGGGGGCGGGAACCACGGACCACCCCCGATCCGCCCGCTGGTCGTCTATCGCCTGGTCAACGGCAAAGAAGAGCTGGTGCGCGGCGTGACGCTGGAGAACCTCTTGCCCCGGTCGCTCAAGGAAGTGTCCGCGGTCGGCAACGATCCGGTGGTCTACAACTACCAGGATGGGGGCGCCGGTTTCTCCGGGATCCCCTCGACGATCATCGCGCCCGCGCTGCTCTTGCCCGACGTCGACGTGCGTCGTCAACCGGGCAAGCATCGAAAACCGCCGGTGTATTCGTCGCCGCTGGCGCTGCCGTCGCCGCCCGCCGCGTCCTCGCCGTCGCAGTCGCCGCCGTCGCCGCGATAGGGTAAGTTAGGCACCGCCATGGCACGCACGCACTTCTCGGTCGGGGACGTCGAGGCGCTGATCCCAGCGCTCGAGCGGATCTTCACCGACGTGCTGCAGCTGCGCGCGGCCATCCGCGGCATCGAGGAGAAGCTCGAGCGCGCGGGTGTGAAGATGAGCCGCGAGGAGCTCCTGGAAAGCGACGACGGGCCCGCCGACGTCAGGCGCGCGAAGGCGCTGTTTCGCGGGTTCTACGAGGCGCTCGCCGACGAGATCGAACAGGTGCGGGCGCTGGGCGGCGAGGTGAAGGACATCGAGCAAGGCCTGGTCGATTTTCCGGCGCGCCGCCGGGGCGAGGACATCCTGCTCTGCTGGCGGCTGGGCGAAAAGACGATCGGCTTCTGGCACGGTCTGGAATCAGGGTACGCCGGCCGCAAGCCGATCGACGACGACGTCGCGCGCGCACCGCAGCCGCTCGACTAGGAGCGGCGGCCCGTGTCGCGCGAGCCACAGCTGCGGGCGGCCATCGAGGCGTTGCTCCGGGCCTCGGGGCTGGATCCCGCCCGCGACCCCGATCTCGGCGACACCCCCGCGCGGGTCGCGCGCCTGTGGGAGTCGGAGTTCCTGGCCGGCTACGGCATGGACCCGGCCAAGATTCTCGCCGATCCCGTGCAGGGTGAGGCGGATCCTGATGTCGTCGTCGTGGGCGGACTCAGATTTCACGCGATGTGCCCGCACCATCTGCTGCCCTACCGGGGCGTCGCCCACGTCGCCTACCTGCCGGCGGGCAAGCTGATCGGGTTCGGGCGCCTGGCGGAGCTGGTCGACTGCTTCACGAAGCGGCTGACGCTGCAGGAACGCGCGACGCACCAGATCGCGGACGCGCTCTGCCGGCACCTGGGCGCGCGCGGCGCCGGCTGCGTCATCGAGGCGGAGCAGCTGTGCCTGGCGCTGCCCGACGAGAAGCACGATCAGTCGGGCGTGGTCACCAGCGCGTTCGTGGGCGAGATGCGCGAGCGGCCGGAGCTGAAGACGCGGTTGCTCGAGGCCGCCCGGCTGGGAGGCCGGTCGCGGTGACGCTGGCGGGGAAAACCGCCGTCGTCACTGGCGCGTCGCGCGGCATCGGGCGCGCGGTCGCGGCGGCGCTGGCCGGCGCGGGCGCGCGGGTGGCGGGGTGCGCGCGAAGCCCGGAGGCCGGCAGCGGCGTCTTTCGCTGTGACGTCGGCCGCGCCGCGGACGTCGCGCGCTTCGCGGACGACGTGCTGGGCCGTCTCGGTCCGCCCGACGTGCTGGTGAACAACGCGGGCATCGTCGCGCGCGGTCGCCTCGACGAGATGCCGGTCGAGGCGTGGGACGCCGTCCTCGACGCGAATCTGAAGGGGACATTCCTGGTGACGCGCGCTTTTCTGCCCGCCATGCGCGCGCGGCGCGGCGGCCGGATCGTCAACGTCGCCTCGATATCGGGACGGCAGGGGA
>DATFXS010000543.1:0-3825 GCA_035315605.1 Polyangia bacterium | reverse complement strand
GCCGGCGATCGCGAGGCGCAGCGCGCGACCGTGATCTCGGCGCTGGCACAGAGCGATTGCGGCCCGCAGTATCGCGCCGCCGCCAGCCAGCAGCGCGGCTTCTTCGACGTGCTGTTCGGCCGCAACGCCCCGAGCACGCCGGGCGGCGGCGGGCTGTTCTCGACCGACAGCCCGTCCGGAGCCTATCGCACCGTGTGCGTGCGCACCTGCGACGGCTACTACTACCCGATCTCCTACGCCACGACGCCGGACAGGTTCGCGGACGACGCACGGACCTGCCAGGCGACCTGCCCGGCGGCGGAGGCCGTGCTGATGTCGCATCGCAATCCCGGCGAGGACATCAACCAGGCCGTATCGGCGAGCGGCGCGCCCTATACGTCGCTCGCCAACGCCTTCAAGTACCGGACCGAGGTGGTTCCTTCCTGCAGCTGCCGCAAGGCCGGACAGAGCTGGGCCGAGGCACTCGGCGCCGTGCGCGACTCGACGCTGCAGCAGGACGACATCGTCGTCACGCCGGAGCGCGCCAAGGCGATGTCGCAGCCGCGCGACACGCAGGGCCGGCCGGTCCGCCAGGACAGCAAAAAGGGCGCGGCGGCGCCTTCCGCGGACAGCGCCGCGACGCCGACGCCCGACGTGCCCAAAGGGCCGATCCGCACCGTCGGTCCGACCTTCGTGCCCTCGCGCTGATCTCGTAGGCGGGTTGGGCGCCGTAACCCACCGTCCTGCCATGGAATGATGGGTTTCGCTTCGCTCAACCCATCACTACAACTCAACCCTACAACGCCCTGGTCACGTCTTCCCGCCGAACGCCTTCACGGGCGGGACGTCTGTTCCTGGCTGCCGGGAAAGCTGATACGGTCCTGCAATCAAGCGGCGTGTGCGAAACCCAAGGGGAGACTGGGTAGGGGCGGTAACGCATGCGAATGCATTATGACCCTGATCTCAAGGCGAATCTCACATACGACGAGACCGGCCGCGTTCGCGGAATCAGTCATTTCGCCGAGTACCGCGAGATGCAGAACCTGCACGGGCGCGCAGCCGCCGCGGCGTATGTCCGCCAGATCGCCGGCAATCTCAACATCGCGGCCCGCGCCCTGCGCAATCTAGACGAGCCGTTATCGCATCTCGAGCCGCGACAGCAGGACATGGAGTACCGCTTCGGCCAGGAGAAGCGCTCGTTCGATCTGACCACCTACGTCTACGGCCAGACCTATCTCAACACGCCGGTCTGGGCCGCGGGCGTCACCGTCACGCTCAAGCAGGCGCCCGCACGGGCGATCGGCGCGACCGACAACAGCGAGCATGGAATCGACGCCAGGCTGCCGCCGCCCGGGGCGCTGGAGCGTTACCGCCGCCTGTTCGCGACCGGCGAGACGATCGACACCCCCTCGCCCGCCCCCGGCGCGCCCTCCCCGGATTCCGGGATTGTCGGCGCCAATCTCCTGACGGACATCCTCGGCCGCGCCGCCAAAGCCAGCACCGCGATCGACGGCGCGCCGGCCGCTCCGCAGCTCATCAGCGGCCGCTTCTCGATCTACCGCTACGACGCGCAGGAGCGCACGGAATACGAAACGCCGGCGCTGTCCCTGTCGCCGGTCCCCTATTCGATCCGGGACGGGAGCTGGCGACTCGTCGCCGAGCTCGTGTTCCGCCTGCCGCACCAGGGCGTCCGCATGAACTGGCGCATGCTGGTTGACGTGGAGACGAACGCGATCCTGTACCTGCGCGCGCTGAGCTCCGGCCTGATCACCGCGAAAGTGTTCACCTACGACCCCGTGACCAGCACCGGCGCGGCGACGAACACGTCGAATCAGAGCAACGCCGTTCTCAATCCGCTGCGCAAGGACGAGGAGCTCCATAACCTCGATCCGCCCAGCGGAACGCCCGCCGTGCAATCCCTGCGGGGCCGCTGGGCGGCGCTCTCGAACATCACCGGGCCCGACATCGCGCCGCCGACTCGCCCGGCCGGATCGAACTTCGACATCTGGGACGTGCGCAGTAACGAGTTTGCCGCGGTTAACGCCTACTATCACGTGGACCGCTTCTTCCGCCTGGTCGAGGATCTCGGCTTTCAGGTGACGGGACCTGACGGCTACTTCGGGAGCACCCGATTCCCGATCGAAGTGGATCATCGCGGCTACAGGGCGCCCTGGCTCGACGCGAACGTGCCCAGCGCAGCCCTGATCGGCCGCGGCAACGGCATCGAAGCTGTCTACTACGCCCTCGCGGACTTCAAGGGCGGCGGCGTAGCCCGCGTGAACGTGACCGAGGGCGGACGCGGCTACACCAGTCCTCCCGCGGTGAAATTCACCGGCGGCGGGGGCGGCGGGGCGGCCGCGATCGTGCGGCCCGAGGACATCGTCGATGGCGCCGTCACCGCGGTGACGGTGGTCGAGGTGGGGAAAGGCTACATGACCGCGCCGCTGGTGAAATTCAGCGGCGGCGACGGGACCGGCGCCTTCGCAACCGCGGAGATCGACGCCCAGGATCCCGTCGGAATCGCGACCGACTGGCGCGTCACGCTGCACGAGCTGGCCGGCCACGGCATCCTGTGGGCGCATATCGGTCAGGGCCAGCTGCCGTTCGCGCACAGCGCGGGCGACAGCTTCGCGATGATCCTGAACGACTACCTCTCCGAATGGCACAGCAATCGCGCAACCGACCGCTTTCTCTTGATTCCGTTCACGCCGTCGGTCCCTATGAGGCGCTCCGACCGCGGCGTGGCGGAGCAGTCGGTCGCCAGGGTGCACGTCATCGATCCCGGACACGGCTATCTGACGGTGACCCTGTCGGGCGGCGGCGTCGATGAAGCCAAGGCGGTCGTGCGGCCGCATGACATCAATGGCGGCGTCGTGACCCGGATGACCGTGACGGATCCCGGAACCGGATACACGAGCGCCCCTTCGGTGAACTTCAGCGGCGGTGGAGGCACCGGCGCGGCCGCGGCGGCGGAGATCGGGCCGTCGGGCTCGGTGACCAGGGTGACGATAACGAACGGCGGACGCGGCTACACGACTCCTCCCAGGGTGAATTTCACGGGCGGCGGACCGGCGCGCGCCGGTGTGAAGAATCTGCACATCATCGGCGGCACGATCACCAAGGTGACCGTCGCGGATCCGGGCAGCGGCTACACGAGCGCGCCTTCGGTCACCATCACCGGCGGCGGCGGAACAGGCGCTGCCGCGACGGCGCAGATCGGGCTGTCGGGATCGGTCACCGCGATCACAGTGACCAGCGGCGGCAGCGGCTATGGGCGTCTGACGGCGAGAGTCTCGGGCGGCGGTGCGGCGGCCGCGGAGGTGAGATCCGAGGACATGGACCTCGGCAGCGTGGTCGCGGTGACCGTCACCGACGGAGGCGCGGGTTATACCAGTACGCCCTCCGTGCTGTTCAAGGGCGGCGGCGGCACCGGTGCTGCCGCGATTGCACAGATTTCGTCGGGCACCGTGACGGGGGTGACCGTCACCAGCGGCGGGACGGGCTACTTGCTCCCTCCCGCGGTGGGCTTCACGGGCGGCGGCATTCACGAAGCGGTCGCCTTCGTCAATCCCGAGGACATCGTCGACGGCGCGGTGACCAGAGTGACCGTCGCACTGCCAGGGACGGGCTATACGACTGTGCCGACCGTTTCATTCAGCGGCGGCGGCAGCGGCGTCTCGGCGACCGCCGAGCTCGGGACATGGGGCTGGGGCGGCGGCATGGACCTGGGCACCGACGGCAGGCTCGGCAGCGGCTACTTCAGCGAGCAGATCCTCTCGACCACGATGTTTCGTGCCTACCGCGCGATCGGCGGGGACGCGACCGACGCCAGGCGGCGTGAATTCG
>DATFXS010000542.1:0-10918 GCA_035315605.1 Polyangia bacterium | reverse complement strand
AACAAGCGCTGGCGCGGATCGTCGCTGTTCTATCCGCGGCACGGCACGGCCGCCAGCATGGCCGCCAACATGGCGCAGCACGTCGCCGACGACATCAAGAAGACGCGCACGGCGAAGATCATCGATTTCACCAAGCGCGTGCTGGCGCGCCGTTCGGCCAAGACGGAGCACGCCGCGGCGCACGCGACGGCGCCGCGCTCGGCCGCCGCGAACTAGCCGCACCACCATGCTGCAAGGGCTGACCGAAAAGCTGCGGGTGATCGTCCACCGCGGGCTGCAGGAGACCGGGAACGAAGGCCCGGTCCTGAAGCGCGTCCGCGAGGTCGCGAACACCGTGAACGATCTCCTCGGCAAGCCGATCCACGGCGCGGAGAGCCGGGCCGAGACCGTCGCTGCGGCCCCCGCGCCCGACGCGGCGTCGCTGCAGGCGCCGGTCATCATCTACTTCGACGGCAAGGATCACCGGTCGATGAAGAAGGTCGAGGAGCTTCTGCGCGGGCGCGACATCGTCTACCGCGTGCTCGACGTCGCCAACGACGAGGCGGAGCGCTCCTGGGTCGTCACCGCCGCCAAGTCGGAGGAGTTTCCGATCGTCGTCATCGCCGGCACGCCGGCGGGCGGACTCCACGAGCTGACCCAGCTCGACGTCCAGGGCGAGCTGAAGCGCCGCGTGTTCGGCTCCTAGTCGCCTGGTTCGACGAACGTGTCGAGCGGGCGCGAGACCCGACAGGGTCCTCCGTCCGAGCGCGTGAAGTGCGCCTCCTTGAACGCCACCTCGAGGCAGCGGAGGGCGGTCGCCGGGATCGGGACGGCGCGCGCGATCGCGCCGGCGACGACGTTCTCCGGCAAACCGTCCGGCGACACGTCGAACGTCATCGACACCATGTGCGCATTCACGCTTGCTTCGCCCATGCAGCGAAACAACGCGTCCTCGCCGGCCGGGTCGAAGTCGGGCTGCTCCTCGGCGCGTGCGCAGGCCAGCGCCCGCCGCGGGTCGCAGCGTGCCTCGATCTTCGAGCGATCGAGGGTCACCGCTTGTTTCAAGGATTGAACGGAGGTGTCGAGGCGCCCGTTCGAGCTCCAGTCGAGCCGGACCAACCGCATCCCCGATCCGCGGCCGTAGCCGCTCGCGCGCAGCACCTTCTCCACGTTCTGGCGGATCTCGCTCGTCTCGGCCCCGGTGTATGCGCGTCCTCCCTCGTGGGGTCGCAAGCAGAGGCCGATCTCACCCTGGATCGTCCCCTCGGCGTCCACGATCCACTCGGCGTGGAACGGCCTGTACGACGCGACTTCGTAGAGATCGTCGCGGCGCCGGCGGAGCGCGCCGGCGGCCGCGTCGAGCTTGTCGAGGCAGAGCTCGGCCTCGTCATCCGAGGTGGAATGCCGCAGCCACCACCCGCCGGGCAGCGCGTAGTCGTACTCGTGCAGGCCGGTCTCCCCGAACGGCTTGCCGAACTTGCCGTGCAACCATTTCCATAGCGCGATGGTCAGCGGCTCGGACTGCCCGAACCACAAGCATCCCGTGTCCGTGACCGTGACGTTCGCAGGAAGCTTGAAGCGCAGCGCCGCCTCGACTCGATCCCGACCCTTGCCCGCGCCTTGCCAGGCCGGCACCAGGTCCGCCGGAAACAACGACCGGACATCGCCGACCGCGTAGTCCCTGGTCCCGTCGAACCCGAAGCTGTCTCTCTCGGGAAGCGGGTCGAGTCGGAGCGCCTTCAGCGCCTCCGCCACGCACCAGTACGCGCTGCGGTCCAGACCGACGGTCCTGGACGCGAGCTTCGGTGCGAATGTCTTGCCTGGGCGATAAGGAAACTCGACCGTCACGACCCTGAACTCGCCGCGCCGGGCCACCTCCGCCGAGCAACGCGCGAGGGCCTGCTGCACCGCGGCTTCGTTTTCTCGCCGGATGATGTCCGCCTTGCTCGGCGGCGGCTCGCGGGCCCGCGCGGGCGCGACCGCCAGGACGGCGGCAGCCAGGAACAGCGCATGCCCCGTCCTCGACATCGCCCGCCCGATCATGCGCCCGATGCCCCCATCCGATCAAAGCGGTCGTTCAGTGAACGACGTCGCGGTGGGCGGCCGCGCTCTGGTCGCCGCCGTGAAGCAGTTGGTGGGCGTGCCCGATCATCTCGCCGAGAAACGTCGCCAGCGCGCAGAACTCGGCACACTTCTTCTCCGCGGCGAGGTGCATCGCCCGGTGCACGAGCGCCCGCACCAGCGCCAGGTCCGACTCCGCGCCCTGCCCCACGCGCTCGTTGATCAGCGCCGTGAGGCGCGCCTCGTGTTCCTTCTGTAACGCATCCAGATTCGCCATGGCGCAATCTTAGAACAGCGCCGCGAAAGTGAAGGCGAGGACATTCGCGTCGCCGTTCACGTTGCCGGTGCATTGTTCACCGTAGGCGCTGCTGGTCACGCAGGCGTGGGATATCTGCAGGTTGGCCAGGCTCATGAGCCCGCCGAGCGACGCGCCGCCGTTGAGCGCGAAGAACACGCCGAGGTTGCCGCCGATCGTCCAGCCGTACTCGCTGACGTCGATGGTCTCGATGCTGTCCGACGCGTGGGCCGACAGCGTCCAGAGACCGAGCTTGGGGCCGATGACGAATTCGGCGGAGGGGCCGCGCGCATGGAACAGAGGGCTGAACGTGAAATGCGCCATCCATTCGGACGATTCGATGCCCGGCGTGTTGGGGTTCATGATGTCCATCGTGGCCTCGCCGTTCACCGAGAACGTGGGGGTGACGAAGCCGCCCAGGAACGAGCCGAACCGCAGGCCCGGGTCCAGGCTGCTCGTGCCGGAGCCAGAAAACGAATTGACGCCGATGTACGGCAGCGCGAGCAATCCGCTGTGCGGCGGCGGCGCAGGCGGCGGGCGGGACGGGTAGGCGTAGACAGGTGCCGCGTACGGGGACCCCGGCTGGGGAGAGCCGGGCGCGTAGGCGGGCGGTGGCGCCGGCGCAGGCGTGGGCGGCGGTGGTGCAGGCGCGGGCGTCATCGCTGCGGGTGCGGGCGTCGTCGCCGCAGGCGCAGTCGTCGCGGCAGGCGCGGGCGTCGCGGCGGCGGGCGCGACCGGCGCTGGGCCCGTGGCCGGTGCGGGCACCATGCACGTCCCGTTCACGCACGTGGCGCCGGTCTGGCAGGCCGGGTGGCAGTGGTTCTCCGCCTCCGATTCGGCGCGCGCCGGCAAAGCGAACGCCGCCATCCCGACGACCACCAATCCAGCCAGGACCCGCACGTCCTACGGGTAACAGGAATGCGTGCTCGTGTCACTGCGTGCCCCGCAAATCGCGTCGCGGCGCGGCTGCGTGGCAACTTCGTCCGGATCGAACCAATCGAACAGCGACGGCTGAGATGGCAACGTTCCGCGCGTGCGCCACGGCTAGCAAGCGCCGTCGGCAGGCGTAGACTCAAGATCGATGGCGCTGTTCAGCCAGCGGGGGTGGGACGATTGGATCGCGGCGTACGCGCAGAGCCATCGTCATCCCGTCAACCGCGCCTGTCACACGGCCGGCATTCCGCTCATCGCGCTGTCGGTCGTCATCGCCGCCGTCGCGATTCCGGTGCGGGCGCTCCGTCCGGTGGCCGCGATCGGGTTCGCCGTGGGCTGGGCGTTGCAGTTCGTCGGCCACGCGTTCGAGCGAAAGCCGCCCGAGTTCCTCAAGGACTGGCGGTTCCTGTTCGTCGGCCTGCGCTGGTGGTTCGCGAAGCTGCGCGGCCGCGGGTAGCCGCGCCGGGCGACGCGGGCGATCAGCTGATGTTCAGCGTGATCGTGAACGCCGGCAGCGAGGCGTCGGACGTCGCCGAGGAGTGGGGTATCTGCACGACCACCTGTCCCGCGGACACGGCCTTGAGGCGATAGAGGTACGTCGGGCCGCCGGGGTTGGCCGGACCGGCCGGAATGTTGATTTCGAGGACCGTCGCCGCGTCGGACGACAGGATCACGTTCATCTCGTAGCCGAGCGGAGGGCCGCCGAGAGTGATGTCGATCTCGTAGCCGACCGCCACCGAGAAGTTTCCGCCGTCGTTGTCGGCGGTCAGCGCCAACGTCATCGGCTGCTTGCACCGCCCGCCGGTCGAGCTGGTCGTGTCGGCCTGGCAGGTGAGGGACTGGGGTTGCCCGCAGATGCCGTTGCACGTGCTCTGGCACCCGGCTGTCGTGTACTGATTGGCGATCGCCGTCAGCGTGTCGGCACCGCCGTTCACCCAGGTCATGCAATTGCACCAGAACGAGGCCCGGACCTGGACGCCGCACTGACCGGAAGCGCCGACCGTGCACTCCTGCGCCTTGGTGACCGCGTCGCTGTACATCTGCCGGATCGTCATGCACACGTCCCCGTTCAGCTGGCCGTCGGGCGAGCCGTCCGGGTTCACTGGGAGGCTGGAGCTGCAGGCGCCGCCCAGAAGGGCGAGGACGGCGAGGCCGGACGCGCCGCGGGTCCTTCGCGGAAGGAGAGGGGAAGCCGCAGAAATTTGAGATCGCGCACGCGCGATCTCCGCGGCCGACGCGGGGCCGGAGCGCGATGACGCCAAGTAAGTCGACATGCATCCAGGCCCGAGCAAGGGGAATGCCACGCGCATCGACATCGCTGATGAGCTGGTCGCGCTGTGCGCCTGTGCGGGCCTTTTCGACCATGCCGCCCTGAGCCCGCCCGCCGCGCACGCGTGCGTCGCGTCGCCGCGCGGCCAGTGCTAACCTCGGCCCCCTGCACGTCGTCAGCGGCAATATCACCGGCCTCAAACCGAGCCAGAAGCACGCGCTCGAGCGCGTCTACCGGCGCCGTCTCCGCCCTGGCGAGGTCGCGTCCGCCGAGCTGGCCGCATACCTGTGCGGCATCTCGCGCGAGATCGAGCGCCAGGTCGGCATCCTGGTCGGGCGGCGCGGCGAGATCGAGCACGTCTTCGTCGGCGACGCCTCGCGCATCAACCTGCCGGAGATCGGCCGCATCCGCGCCGGGCGCGGGCGCTTCCGGGGCCTCCGCCTGGTGCACACGCACCTGCGCAACGAGCCCCTGACCCGCGACGACCTGGTCGACCTGGCGCTGCTGCGCCTGGATCTGGTGGCGGCGATCGGCGTCTGGCCCGACGGCCGCCCGGCCGATCTGCACGTCGCGCATCTGCTGCCGCCGGTCGAGGGCGGCCCGCCCTGGCGGCTCCTGCCGAGCGAGCCGTTCTTCCGCAGCACGCTGGACCCGGCGGCGCTGATCGAGGCGCTGGAGGAGGAGTTCGATCGCGTCGCCCCGGCGGCGATCGCGACCGACAAGCGCGATCGCGCGCTGCTGGTGGTCGTCGACATCCGGCGGCCGCCGCGCGTGAACACGGGCGCGCCGCGCGTCCCTGCCACCAGCTCCGAGAGCCGCGTCAACGAGCTGCGCGAGCTCTGCCGCACGGCCGGGGTGCGCGTGATGGGCGTGCTGGAGCAGCGGCGGCCGGAGGCCGATCCGAAGACGCTGATCGGGCGGGGCAAGCTGGAGGAAGTTCTGATTCGCGCGATGCAGCTGGACGCCAACGTGCTGATCTTCGATCCCGATCTGACGCCGGTCCAGGCGCACGCGATCGCTGACTTCACGGACCTCAAGGTCATCGATCGGACGATGTTGATCCTGGACATCTTCGCGCAGCGGGCGAAGAGCCGCGACGGCAAGCTGCAGGTCGAGCTGGCGCAGCTCCGCTACCGGCTGCCGCGCCTGCACGAAAAGAACACGATGATGAGCCGGCTGACGGGCGGCATCGGCGGACGCGGGCCCGGCGAGACCAAGCTGGAAGAGAACCGGCGGCGCGCGCGCGAGCGCATCCACCGCCTGGAGCGGGAGATCGATCGCTTCGGCGAGCAACGGGCGGGACGGCGCGCGGAGCGGGTGCGGCGCGGTCTGCCTGTGGTGGCGATCGTCGGCTACACCAACGCGGGCAAATCGACGCTGCTCAACACGCTCACGCGCAGCGACGTGCTGGCCGAGGACCGGCTGTTCGCGACGCTGGATCCGACGACGCGGCGGCTGCGCCTGCCCAAGGAGCGGGAGATCATCATCGCCGACACGGTCGGCTTCATCCGCGATCTGCCGCGCGATCTGGCGCGCGCCTTCCGGGCCACGCTGGAGGAGCTGGACGAGGCGGACCTGCTGCTGCACGTCGTCGACGCCGCCGATCCCGCGCACGAGCAGCAGATCGCCGCCGTCGAGGCGATCCTATCGGACCTGGGCCTGGCAGAGACCCGCCGGATCCTCGTCATGAACAAGGTCGACCTGCTGTCCGGCGACGACCGGGCCCGGGTGGAGCGCGGCGGCGATCTCCCGGTGGTCGCGATCTCGGCGCGCGACGGCGCGACGACTGCCCCGCTGCTGGAGGCCGTCGAGTCCGCGCTGGCCAGCGCGGGCTTCGCCGACGTCGCGCGCTCCGACGATTCCGACGCCGACCCGTCTTCCGATCCGTCTTCCGATCCGTCTTCCGACGCCGCGGGCCTGCCCTCGTGAGCCTGCTCGGCACCGCCGCCGCCGTCGTCGTGCTTCTGGGCGTGCTGATCCTGGTGCACGAGCTGGGGCACTTCGTGTTCGCGAAGCTGTTCGACGTCAAGGTGATCCGGTTCTCGCTCGGGTTCGGACCGCGAATCGTCGGCTTCACCTACGGCGAGACGGAGTACCAGCTGTCCGCGCTGCCGCTCGGCGGGTACGTGCGCCTGCTCGGCGAGGATCCGGGCGAGCCGATCCCGCCGGTCGATCGCCACCGCGCGCTGGCCGCCAAGCCGCTCTGGCAGCGCTACACGGTGGTGGTGGCGGGGCCGGTCTTCAACCTGATCCTGCCGCTGTTCATCTACTTCGTTCACTTCGCGGGCCAGCGCACGATGCTGCCGCCGACGATCGGGACGGTGCTGCCCGATCTGCCGGCGGCGAACGCGGGCCTCCTGCCCGGCGATCGCATCGAGAGCGTCGACGGGCGGCCGATCCGGTACTGGGAAGAGCTGGACCACACCATCGCGACGTCGGCGGGCAAGACGCTGCGCTTCGCGATCCGGCGCGGTCCGGACGCCGAGGAGCGCGACGTCACGCCGATCGAGGTCGAACGTTCGGGGCCGCTGCGTCGCAAGGAACGGATCGGCTGGATCGGCGTGGCGCCCCGCTTTCCCCTGCCGGAGATCGGCGTCCTCGATCCGTCGTCGCCCGCGGCGCAGGCGGGCCTGAAGACGTTCGACTTCATCACCGCCGTCAACGGCGTTCCCGTCGCCACCTGGACCGAATTCGCGAAGGCGGTGGAGCGGGCCGGGGCCTCGCCGCTGCGCCTCAACTACGTGCGCGGCGGCTACTCGGCGGTGCCGTTCGCGCACATCGAGATCGAGGAGCCCGGCTCCGCGGTCGTCATTCCGGTGGCGGTGTTCGACGGCGCCGGGCGCCGGCACTACGAGACAGGCATCCTGTCGGCGGCGATGTTCGTCTTCTCGGTCGAGCCGGGCAGCCCCGCCGACCAGATCGGGCTGCGGCGCGGCGATCAGATCCTGTCGCTCGACGGCGCGCCGCTGGCGCACTGGGACATGCTGAACGAGCGGCTGGCCAGCCACCCCGACCGGGACTTCCGGATCGGCTGGACCTCGTCGGCTGGGCTCCAGCGCGAGGCGACGTTCCGCCCGTTGGTCCGCCCCCATCTGGACGTCAACCGCCAGGAAGAAGAACAGCTGGTGTTCGGCGCCCTCAACCGGCCGGCCTGGAAGACCGAGGTCCCGGTCCCGATCACGAACCGGTTCGGGTACGCGTTCGGTCACGCGTTCAAGCACACGGGCGAGAACATCGCGACGATGATCTACGGCTTCGGCGAGATCCTGCGCGGGCACGTGCCGCTGACCGCGCTGGGGAGCGCGATCATGATCGGGTACGCGGCGGGCGTCGCCGCCGAGCAAGGTCTGGATCAGTACCTGTGGTTGATGGCGGTCATCAGCGTCAACCTCGGCCTGCTCAACTTCCTCCCGGTCCCGATCCTCGACGGCGGGCTGCTGGTCTTCTTCACGCTGGAGCTGTTCAAGCGACGCCCGCCCTCGCCGCGCGCGCGGTCGATCGCCACCCGGGTCGGGTTCGTCATCGTGGTGACGCTGACCATCCTGGCGTTGCGCAACGACGTCGTCCGGTTTCTGAAATGAGCGATCTTCTTCTCTGTCTGGACACCGCGACGCCGACGGCGCGGGTGGCGGTGATCGACGGCGCCGGCGCGGTGCGCTTCTCGGCCG
This sequence comes from Polyangia bacterium, assembly GCA_035315605.1. Taxonomy (GTDB): domain Bacteria; phylum Myxococcota_A; class Polyangia; order Fen-1088; family Fen-1088; genus JADGRB01. The sequence goes on along the minus strand of DATFXS010000542.1, from coordinate 2,712 downwards.
AGGCGACCGCCGAGCGGCATTCCAGCCACGTGCTGCCGCTGTGCGCCGAGGCGCTGCGCGCGGTGTCGGTCGCGCCGGCGGAGCTGGCCGGCATCGCCTGCGGCGGCGGGCCGGGGAGCTTCACCGGCCTGCGCGTCGGGCTGGCGGTGGTCAAGGGGCTGGCGCTCGCGAGCGGCGTGCCGATCTACGTCGTGTCGTCGCTGCAGGTGCTCGCGCTCGACATCCTTTCGGCGCGCGCCAGCGACGCCGTCACGGCGGTGCCGTGCCTGGACGCGGGCAAGGGCGAGATCTACGTCGGCGCTTACGTCACGGACGGCGCCGCGCTGGTGCGCGAGACGGCGGCGGAGTGCCGCCTCGGGGCCGGTGCGCTCGCCGACTGGCTCGCGGCGCTGCCCGCGCCGGCGGCTGTCGTCGCCGGCAACGGCGCCGAGCGCCATCAGATCGCCGGACGCACCGCGATCGCCGGCCCGACCGCCGTCTCCGTCGGCCGCCTCGCCCTCCTGCAGCGCGCGCGCGGCGCGGCCGCCAACCTCGCCAGCGCGGCCCCGAACTACGGCCGCCCGCCCGACATCACCGTGAAGAAGAATCCGATCTCATCCCCTCGCCCCGCGAAGCGGGGAGAGGGTTAGGGTGAGGGGCGCTCACTCGCAGCCGCACGAGGCGTCCGGATTGACGAGGTAGTCCGCCGCGGTCTGCGTCAGGTGGACCGACACCTGCGCACTGACCGAGAAGTTGCAGGTCTGGCCGCCGCTGTTCGCCGGCGTCACGGTCGACGTGTCGAAGTCGAGGCGAAAGGTTCGCACGAAGTCGTTCGTCACCACCCCCGGGAAGCGCGCCGGACTGCCGGTGGCGGTCTCGACGGTGGCGCTCAATTCCATCCCGTCGAAGTAAAGGCCGTTGCACGGAAGCCCGCCGCTGACGCCGATGTCCGCGATGACGCTTCCGCCGGCCGCGGCCATCTGCCAGCTGCCCGCCTGCCAGGTGCGAAAGTCGCCTGGATCCTGGATACCCATATCGAATCCTCCCCCGCCCACGCTGTCGCACTGGAGGTTGACGAATCCGGGAATCACTCTCTCCTTCGGATCTGCGTAGTCGATGATCCAGCCCTTGGTGTAGCGGAACGAGCACTGGCCGGACGCGGGCGGGTAGGGGACGAGGCCGCTGATCGTCTGCGACGGCTCGCCAGCGACGCTCCAGGTCACCGTGCTGTCGGCCAGCGAATGCAGGTCGAAGCTCGCGGTCGGGCACTTGCCGCAGCTCCCGGGGGACGATGAACAACCGGTGGCGTAGAGGCCGGCCGCCGAGGTGATTCCGATCAGTGCGGCCGCCACCCTCGACACGCCAGCGAGCTTATCACCGCGGTCGAGGCCGGGCATCGGCCCGGGGCGTCGCAGGGGCAACTAGGTCTTGAGCGGCATCGGGACCGGCGCGTTGCGCGCGGGCATCGGCGGGTAGTCGGGAGGCGAGATCGGGTGGACCAGATCGGCGATGCGCACTGTCTGGCCCGTCTCGAAGCAACGATTCGCGGCCACGCCGATCAGGATCGAATAGGCGCCGCTCCGTTCGTCGGCGGCGCGCAGCAACGGATCGGCTGCGGGTACGGGCGAAAACAGATCGGCCAGCATCACCGCATCGCCGCCGCCGTGGCTCCCCTTGCCGGCGCGCGGCTCGACGGCGTAGCTCGGTTTGCGCAGCGGAAAAACGCGCACCGAGACTTCGTAATCCTTGGCCGCGCCGGGGACGTTGCTGCTGGCGCCCGTCCATTCGACGACCTTGTGTTCGAGGCGGCCCTTGCTGCCGTTGAACGTGACGACGTAGCCCTCCCACGCCGCGAACGCGTTCACCGAGTAGCAGAGGATCGCGTCGCTGTCGTAGGTCACCACGACGTTCATGCTGTCCTCGATGTCGATGTCCGGCCTGAACACGCAGCGATCCCGCAAGTAACCGTCGTGCTTCTCCTGATCCAGGTACAGCGCCTTGAGGGTCTTGTCCTTGGCCAGGTCCAGCTCGAAGGCGCACTTCTGCTTCTCGGGGCAGGTGTGGCAGCGTTCGTGATGGCTGGCGAGTCCCAGCCGCTTCGCCATCGCCGGCGTGTAGAAGCCGCGCCGGCCGGCGGCGCGCACGCTGACCGGAATCGACGACAGCCACCAGTTGACCAGATCGAAGTGGTGCGTCGCCTTGTGGACCATGAGGCCGCCCGAAAATCGTTTCTGGCTGTGCCAGCGCCGGAAGTAGTCGGCGCCGTGATGCGTGTCGAGCATCCAGTGGAAGTCGACCGACATCACGTCGCCGATGATCCCGCCGACCAGCAGCTCCTTCACCTGGCTGCGCGCCGGCATGTAGCGATAGTTGAAGGCGACCCGCACGTGGCGCCCGGTCTTGTGGCGCGTCTCGAGGATCCGCCGGCAGCGATCGGCGTCGATCGTCATCGGCTTCTCGGTGATGACGTCGCACCCGAGCTCCATCGCCCGGCAGATGTAGTCGGCGTGCGTGGCGTCCACCGACGTCACCACGACCGTGTTCGGTTTCGTTTCGGCGATCATCTTGTCGAACTGCGCGGCCAGATAGGCCGCCGGCTCTGCGCGCCCCGCGGCGCGGGCGTGCCCGCGCGCCAGCTCCAGCCGCCCTGCGTTCACGTCGCAGACGCCGACCAGCTCGGCCTTGTCGGCGTGCGTGGTCTGGATGGCGTCCAGATAAAGGTAGGAACGCGAT
>DATFXS010000541.1:0-2341 GCA_035315605.1 Polyangia bacterium | reverse complement strand
ACCAGCTCGCACTTCATCCGTTCGCCCAGCGAAAGCTGCCGGGTCGGCTTGCTGATGAGATCGCCGATCTCGAGGAGCTCGGTCAGCGTTCGCACCGTCTCGTCGGCCTGCGCGCGCGGGACGTCGTAGATGGCGCGGTTCATCGCGTAGGTGTCGGACGGCGGCAGATCCCAGAGCAGCTGCTGCTTCTGTCCCATCACCAGCGTGATGAGCTTCAGAAAGCGAGGATCGCGCGTGTACGGCACATACGTACCGACGCGAACCTCGCCCGAGGTCGGATGCAGCAGCCCGGCCAGGACCTTGAGCGTGGTCGTCTTGCCGGCTCCGTTGGGGCCCAGGAACCCGACCCGCTCGCCTTCCGCGATTTGAAATGACAGATCCTCGACCGCCTTCACCGTTTCGTAACGGCGCTTGAGCACCGAGCGAAGCGCGGCCACGATGCCGGGCGCCCGCTTGTGCACGCGGTAGCTCTTCGACAAGTTACGGACATCAATCATCAGGCCGCTTAAATCTACACGCGTAACGGCCGGGCGCGAGGGAAGTTACGGGCGCGTAACCCGTAATGGAACGAGCCTCAGGATTGTCGCTTGGTTTCGTTCTTGCTCGTTATCCGGGCAGGTCCACGAGTGTGTGGAGGCGGCGTGGGAAGCCAGGCGGAGTCGAGAACCCGGGTGTTGGTGGTCGACGACGAACCGGATGCGCGCGAGTTGATCGCGCTTGCGCTATCGCAGGCAGGGTTCGAGGTCGATGATGCGGCGGACGGTTTCACCGCGTTGACGAAGGTGGCGCACGGCCGGCCTGATCTGGTGGTGACGGACCTGCACATGCCAGGCATGCACGGCCTCGATCTGCTGCAGCGGATCCGGCGCATCCATGCCGACGTGCCCGTCATCATCGCGACGGGCCTGGAGACCTACGATCTCTGTACGTCGGCCGAGTCGTACGGCGCGGTCACCTGCCTGGTCAAGCCGCTCAACCTCGATGAGCTGATCTGGACCATCGAGATGGCGCTGGCGACACGGGACGGCGGCGCGCGGGCCGACGCGGCGATCTAGCCCGAAAAGCGGTAGAACTCGGCGCGTGACGACCGACGCGCGGGCGCTCGACTGGGACGAGGTGACGGCGCGACTGGGCGCGGCCGCTGAATCGCCGGCGGGGCGGGCGCTCTGTCTGGCGCTGCCGTTCGCGGCCGACGTGGGCGAGGCGCGGCGCCGGATGGCGGCGGTCGCGGAGCTGGCGCGCCTGCTGCGCGCGGGGGAGACGCTGCCCTCGCTGGCGGCGCCCGAGGTCGGGACGGCGCTGGCGTCGGCCGAGAAGACCGTGGCGCTGGGCGCGGACGAGCTGCGCCCGGTGGCGGAGCTGGCCCGTACCGCGGAGGCGGCGCGGCGCTACCTGCTTGCACCGACGCCGGTCGCGATCCCCGAGATGGCCGCGCTGGCGCGCGAGCTGGATCCGCCGCTCGGTCTGGCGCGCGCCATCGACGACACGTTCGATGCGGCCGGCGAGATTCGCGACACGGCGTCGCCGGATCTCGAGAGACTACGCGCCGAACGGCAGGGTCTGCAGGAACGCGCCCGCACGGCGATCGAGGAGCTGATGCGTGTCGAGGAGTATGCGTCGGTGATGCAGGACCAATTCTTCACGATCCGCGCCGAGCGCTACGTTCTGCCTCTGAAGGCGAGCGCCAAGTCGCTGGGCCTGGGCATCGTGCACGACACGTCACGCACGGGCGAGACGGTCTTCGTCGAACCGACCGCGCTGGTCGCGGTCAACAACCGGCTCAAGGTGACCGAGCTGGAGATCCGGCGGGAGTCGCGGCGCATCCTCGAACAGCTGACCGCCGACGTCGCGGCGGTGGCCGAGCCGCTGCGCCGGACCGCGGCCGCGTTGGCGGCGATCGACGCGCGGGCCGCGGCGGCCCGTCTGGCGCTGGCCTACGACGGCAGTCCGGTCGAGATCGTCGAAGCGCCGGTCGTCGACCTGCGCGCGGCGCGCCACCCGCTGCTCGCGCTGTCGCACCCGGCCGCCAGCGTGGTCGCCAACGACGTCGCGCTGGGGGACGGCCGTCCGCCGATCCTGGTGGTCAGCGGCCCGAACGCGGGCGGCAAGACCGTGCTCATGAAGACGGTCGGCCTGGCGGCGCTGATGGCGCGGGCGGGGCTGCTGGTCGCGGCCGATCCGTCGAGCCGCGTCGGTTTCTTCGCCGACGTGCGCGCCGAGATCGGCGATCGCCAGTCGGTGATGGGCGATCTGTCGACGTTTTCGGGACACCTGGCCGCCGTCGCCGACATCCTGTCCGCGCGCGAGCGGCTGGCCGCCGGCGCGGGCGACGCGACGCTGG